>JANMCI010000272.1:0-9066 GCA_031361245.1 Rhodobacterales bacterium | reverse complement strand
GCAATTTCGGCGGTGGCTGCGCCAGCGTTCAGGCGCGCTTCGAGATATTCGAAGCGCTGGGTGATCTGGGCGAGTTTTTCAAGCGGAACCATGGCCGGGGTTTGGCCGTTTCAGGACGTTTGGTCAAGGGCAGTGAGCCAGTGGCTGAGCCGCGCCGCGTTCACCCCCAGGTCGCCCTGCCCGTAACGCTGGCGCGCAACCACCGCTATCCGGAACCACAGACCGTCCCGGGCGACCTCGGCGGTCGTGAAGTCGGGAAAGCCCCATAGCGCCGAGCGTGTTATCCAGGTCATCATCCCGTCCTCCGGCCTGCCCCCCACCCGAGCGGTGCGCGGGAACGAAAGCGCAATACGGTCAAGTTTTCGCAAGACATCAGCCGCCGACGTCCCGGCGACGATTTTCAGCGCATAGGCGCCACCCGGCATCAAAACCGGACCGTCCGTGTCGCCCGGCGGATACAGCACCCAATTCTGCCACCCCGCACTGTCGGGCACCAAAGCTTGTGGCCGCACATGCCAATCTTCCGGCCTGATCTGGGCGAAACGGACAACGACCATGGCGCTGGCGACACTCAGAAGCGCAGCCATCCCGACAATCAGGAGTGCAATTCTCATCGTTGGGTTTTGGCCCAATGATAGAGGCAGATCAGCTTATAGGCGACATGCGCCCCGGCGATGGCAGTGGCGCCGGTGGTGTCATAGGGGGGGGAAACCTCGACCACATCGCCGCCGACCATGTTGATCCCGGCGAGGTCGCGCAGCATGGCTGCGGCCTGCCAGGAGTGGAGCCCGCCCCACACAGGGGTGCCGGTGCCGGGGGCGGCAGAGGGATCTAAAGCGTCGATATCAAAGGTCAGGTAAACCTTTGTTTCGTCAACCATATCCTTGATCTTCGCAACCGCCGCAGCTGTGCCCTTTTCATGGATTGCCCGGGCGTCAATGACATGGAAGCCCATATAGTCCTCGGTCGTCGTGCGGATGCCGATCTGGACCGAGCGTCTGGGGTCGACGTAGCCCATCTTTACGGCCTTGTACATCATCGTGCCGTGGTCGATGCGGGTCATGTCGTCATCGGGCCAGAGGTCGGAATGGGCGTCGAAATGCACGACGGACAGGGGCCCGAACTTTTCGGCATAGGCTTTCAGGATCGGCAGGGTGATGAAGTGATCGCCGCCAAGGGTCACCGTTCCGGCCCCGGCGGCAAGGATCGTGCGGATGTGACCCGTCAGGGTTTCGGGGAAATCCGCGGTCTTGGCGTAGTCGAAGGCGCAGTCGCCGTAGTCGATAATGTTCAGCTCTTCCAAGGGGTTGGTGGGCCAGCCATAGGGCGGGTCATAGGGCATCAGGCTGGAGGCCTCGCGGATGGCACGGGGGCCGAAGCGGGTGCCGGTGCGGTGGGTCACGGCCTGGTCGAAGGGCACGCCGGTGATGGCGAGGTCGACCCCGGTCAGATCCTTGGTATAGGTGCGGCGGAGGAAGCTTGTCGCCCCGCCAAAGGCATTTTCAAAGGCATAGCCACGCAGGCCCCTGCGGGTGAAAGCGGTGTCAACTTCGGATTTGGCGTCTTCTAGGGCCATGATGTTCCCGGGGGTTTCAAGCGCGCTATCGTTCTGGGCCGGAGACGCCGCGGATCCGGTTCCGGAAGAGTTAATGCGTGGGGCGGGCTTGTCAACGATGGTTGAAGAACGCCGCGTTAACCCCCTGCTTTCAAGCAATTTTCCGCGAATGGCGCTGTCTTCTTTGTGTCTTCCTTTGGTCTTCCTTCCGTCTCTACGCGGCGGAAGACCAAAGGGAGCAAGGCTGCGTTAACCAATTGCCTCGAATCACCCCGGATCGCAGTCCTTGGCAGATCAGATGACCCGTGGCGGGTTCATCGCATGGGCTGGCGGCTGAGGAGATCCGCGGCCTTGCGCACGACGTTGCGAACGATTTCGGCGGCAAGAAGGATGCCCCCCGGATGCGTGCTGCGCCGGGGCCGCCCCGCAAATTCGGCGCGAGCGGCATCGATCGTGGCCCGGAGAGCGGCTTGCTGGCCATCCCAGCGGTCGGTCATGCCATTGCGCAGGGACTGGGACCGAATGGCCCCGGCCGCGCTGACAGCGGCACCCGAGGTCGGGATTGGTGGCACGCCCCATGCCCGCAAGGACGACCGACACAAGCGGCGCCCGGTATCTGCCACCGCGGTCAATCGAGAAGGCATGCGCAGGAAATGCGGCACTTGCCCAGCCGCAGTCGGTCCCCTACCCCAGCTTTACCCCTTCGCGGACCAAGTCGTCGGTGACGCGGGTGATGGCCTTTTCCAGCGTCTCGGCGATGAAATCCACGTCGGCATGGGTGATGATCAGGGGCGGCGACATCACGTTCAGATGGCCAATGGGGCGGACCATGAGGCCCATCGCCTCGGCCGTGTTGGAGATGCGTTTCGATTCGTTCACGCCGTCTGGCAGCAGCGCCTTGGTGTGCTTGTTGGCGACGTTCTCGACACAGAGCATCAGCTTGCGGCCACGGACTTGCCCTACGAGGGGCAGGCGTTCGAGGTCTTTCATCCGCGTCTCGAAATAGGCGCCGACCGTCGCGGCATTGGCCAGAAGGTTCTCGCGTTCCATGATCTCGATGTTCTTGAGGCCCGCGACACAGGACACCGGGTGGCCGGAATAGGTGAAGCCGGAGGTGAACCACCGTGCGCCGCCCTTGGCCATCACCTCCCATATCCGGTCGGAAAAGATCAGCGCGCCCAAGGGGATATAGCCCGAAGTGAGGCCTTTTGCCGTGGTGATGATGTCGGGTTGGACACCGAATTCGGCAAGGCTGGCGAACCAGTGGCCAAGGCGGCCAAAGGCGGTGACGACCTCGTCGGCGATGAAGAGGATGTCGTGGCGCTGACAAACCTGCCACATGCGCTTGAGATAGCCTTCCGGGGGGATGATGATGCCGCCCGATGCCTGAATGGGTTCCGCGATGAAGCCGCCGATGCGGTCGGCACCGACGCGGGCGATCAGCGCCTCGAACTCGGCCACGAGGTCATCGCAGAACTGTGCCTCGGTCATGCCGTCGGGGCGGCGGTAGGGGTTGGGGCAGCGCAGGTGGTGGATGCCGTCGGTCTTGTAGCGGAACTCGTCGACCCGGTCGCCGGGGCGCTTGCCGACCGATTGGGCGAGGTAGGTCGAGCCGTGATAGCTGTGATCCCGCGCCACGATGTCGGTCTTGTTCGGGTTGCCGTTGGCATGGTGGTAATAGCCGACCATCCGCACGGCGGTATCGACCGCCGTCGAGCCGCCGGTGGTGAAATGCACGCGGTTGAGATCGCCCGGCGCCAGTTCGGCCAGTTTCGCCGCAAGCAGCGCGGAGGGGTCGTTGGTCATGTCAACGAAGGTCTGCGAAAAGGCGAGGCGTTCGACCTGGGCCGCGATGGCCTCGGCCATTTCGCGGCGGCCAAGGCCGATGTTGGTGCACCAGAGGCCGCCCACCGCGTCGAAATAACGCTTGCCCTCGGCATCCCAGAGCCACGCGCCCTGCCCGCGCGAGATGACCAGTGCGCCCTCTCGCTCGAACGGGCCAAAGTTGGTCCAAGGGTGGAGCGCATGGGCGCGGTCCATTTCCCACAGGTCCTGATTGGTCCGGGTGGCGACGAGGGCAGTCATTTTGAATCTCCAGTCAATATGGCTGTCCGACCATACCGCTTGGGTTCAAAAGGTCCAGAGAAATTTGATCAAAAGAGGTTTTGCCGGGCCTTGGAAATCGAAAAGCCATGGCCATCGGCGTTGGTGCAGGTCATGCCGGACTTTTCCGAAAGGCAGGTGAAATCGCCCAGCGTGGCCGATGCGCCGTAGCCAAGCTCCATGGAATCGGGGTTGATCACGGTGTCGCCGTGACAGACCACTTGGCCCTGACGGTCGCCCGGCCCGACCTCGAACGCGTCGCCCCAGTCCAGATCGCAATCGACGGGGCGTTTGGGAAAGCTTTGCGTCAACGCCAGCATGTCACAGCGCACCCCCGCGAATTCGCCCGTCATCAGCACGCAATGGATGTTGTCGGAGGGGGTGTGGAAATAGATGAAATCATCGGCCAGGGCCGGAGAGGCCAGCACGGCGAAGGCAAATGCTGCGGCGCATTTCATCTGATCACCTCATGGCAGGGGTTGGGCACGCTCGACAAGGCGGGCAAAGAAGGAGGCGCCGACCGGGGCGGCTTCGTCATTGAAGTCATAAGCGGGGTGATGCAGCCCTGCCCCCGGCCCGATGCCCATGAAGAGATAGGCGCCGGGGCGGGCTTCGAGCATATAGGAGAAATCCTCGGACCCCATCTCGCGGTTTGAATTGCCGTCCGCCGCGTCCGCACCGACAATCTCGGCGGCAACTTCGGTCGCAAAGGCGGCCTCGGCGGGGTGATTGACCGTCGCGGGATAACCCCATTCGTAATCGATGCGGGCCTGCACGTTGTAGGCAGCGGCATGGCCTTCGACGATTTCATGGAAGCGCTTTTTCAGAAGCCCACGAACCTCGGGTTTGAAGCTGCGGATGGTGGCGCAGAACATCGCCTCTTCGGGGATGATGTTGGAGGCGGTGCCGGTATGGATCTGGGTGACGGAAATCACGGCCTCATCAAGGGCATAGACGTTGCGCGGGATGATGGTCTGGATCGCCTGCACCATGCCCACCACGGCCACGACCGGGTCGATGCAGTCATGCGGCGTGGCCCCGTGACCGCCCTTGCCGGTGATGATGACGGTGGCGGTATCAACCGAGGCCATGAGGGCGCCGGGTGTGGTCAGGAAGTGGCCGAAGGGGACGTTGGGGGCATTGTGGATGCCGAAGACCTGCTTGATGGCAAAGCGGTCCATCACCCCCTCCTGCACCATCGCCTGCCCCCCGGCGCCATCCTCTTCGGCGGGCTGAAAGAGCAGCGCCACGCGACCCGAAAAGCGCCGGGTCTCGGCCAGATACTTGGCCGCCCCCAGAAGCATCGTCACGTGGCCGTCATGGCCACAGGCATGCATGCGGCCCTTGACGGTCGAGGCATAGTCGGCCCCCGTGGTCTCTTCGATCGGCAGGGCGTCCATGTCGGCGCGCAGGCCGATGGTGTCGCCCTTGCCCTGACCGTTGATGATCGCGACAATGCCGGTGCGGGCGATGCCGGTGTGGACCTCATCCGCGCCGATCTCGCGCAAGCGGTCGGCGATGAAGGCGGCGGTGTTGTGGCAATCGTAGGACAGTTCGGGATTCGCATGCAGATGCCTGCGCCAGCCCTTCATTTCTTCGGCATAAGCGGCGATACGGTTCAGAACGGGCATCGGAAACTCCTGACTGGTGTCTTTGATCAAATCGGAAAAACCGGGTCGAGGCAATGGCCGACCGGAGGGTTGACATGGGGGCGAGATGGATGACGCGGCGCTGCTGAACGATCCCGAGGGCGGGATGGACCGGCTCTTGTTGATCATGCGGCGCCTGCGGGACCCGCTGACCGGCTGCCCGTGGGACATCGAGCAGACCTTTGCGACCATCGCGCCCTATACGGTGGAAGAGGCGCATGAAGTTGCCGACGCGATCGAGCGACAGGCCTGGGGCGAGCTGCCGGGCGAGCTGGGCGATCTGTTGTTGCAGGTCGTCTTTCACGCCCGGATGGCCGAGGAGGCGGAGCTTTTCGACTTTGACGATGTCACGCGCGCTATCTGCGACAAGATGCTGGCACGGCATCCGCATGTCTTCGGGTCCGAAAGCCGCGACAAATCGGCCGACCAGCAGACCCGCGACTGGGAACGGATCAAGGCGGCCGAGCGCGGTTCGGCTCATGGCGGGGCGCGGGTTCTGGACGGCATCGCCATGGGCCTGCCCGCCCTGACCCGGGCGGTCAAGCTGCAAAAGCGGGCAGCGCGGGTCGGCTTTGACTGGCCCTCGACGGATGAGGTTCTGGACAAGATGCGCGAGGAGATGGCCGAACTGGTCGACGCGCGTGACCGGTTGACCGCGGCGGAGGTGACCGAGGAATTCGGTGACCTCATGTTCGTCATGGCCAATCTCGCCCGTCACATGCAGGTCGATCCCGAGGCCGCCCTGCGCGCCGCAAACGCCAAATTCACCCGCCGCTTTCGCAAGATCGAGGAATGGCTGGCCGAGGCCGGCAAGCGGCCCGACCAGTCCGACCTCGCCGAAATGGACGGCTTGTGGAACCGCGCCAAGGCCGAGGACAAGCGCGACAAGTCCGAGGACAAGCGCGACAAGTCCGGGCCGCCTGCCCCGGTCTGACCGATACTTGCCATTGCACCTTTCAAAATACTCCCCGCGGAGCGTCCGCAGCCGGCCAAAGACGCCTCCGGCGGGAGTATTTCAGAAGGTGCAATGGCAAGGTCGGGTCGGCAGATAGCAGGTCGGTGTCGGAGAGGTTTTTCAAAGTGTTTTAGTCAGGTATTGACGGCGACCGCAAACCGGGTTCTAAGGTCTGCAATTCCTGACTAAAGGACTCAGTCATGTCACGCATCGCTCTGCTCGCCATGTTGTTCGCAACACCCGCTCTGGCCGACGAGGTCAACATCTATTCCCACCGCCAACCTGAACTGATCCAGCCGCTTCTGGACCAGTTCACCGCCGAAACCGGCATCGTCGTCAACGTGGCCTTTGTCGACAAGGGGATGGTCGAGCGCCTGAAGGCCGAGGGCGACCGCTCGCCCGCCGATCTGGTGCTGACGGTCGATATCGGGCGGCTTTTTGAACTCGTCGACGCCGATGTGCTGCAACCGGTCGAGGAAGCCGCACTGGACGCGAACATCCCCGCCGAATACCGCGATCCGGGTCATCTGTGGTTTGGCCTGACCACCCGGGCGCGGATTGTCTATGCGTCAAAGGAGCGGGTGCAGCCGGGCGCGATCACGACCTATGAGGATCTGGCGGATCCGAAATGGAAGGGTCGGCTTTGCATGCGTTCGGGCGTCAATGACTATAATGTGGCGCTGGCGGCGGCCTATCTCTTGCACCACTCGCCGGCAGAGACCACGACATGGCTGGAGGGATTGAAAGCCAATCTTGCCCACAAGCCCGCCGGCGGCGACCGCGATCAGGTCAAGTCGATCTGGGCGGGCGAATGCGACATTGCCGTGGGCAACACCTATTACATGGGCGAGATGCTGTCGGACCCCGAGCAGAAGGCATGGGCCGAGGCCGCGCGCATCGACTTTCCGGTTTTCGCGGGGGGCGGCGGCACGCATATGAACGTCTCGGGGATAGCGATGACCAAGGCGGCGCCGAACCGTGCGGCGGCGCTGAAATTGATGGAATGGCTGTCGGGGGACGAGGCCCAGAAGATCTATGCCGAGACGAACCACGAGTTTCCGGTCAAGGTCGGCGTGGCGCGGTCTGCCCTTGTGCAAGGCTGGGGCAGCTTCACGCCGGACGGGCTTGACCTTGCCGACATCGCCGCGGCGCGGTCGGATGCGGTCAAATTGATCGAAACCGTGGATTTCGACGGCTAGATTTCCTGACCGGGTGGACAAATCCTGGGCCATGGCGTTTTCTGCCGGGTAAAGGAGTTCTCGCCCATGTCCGTTGCCTCCCATCCGCCGCGCAAGATCATCATCGACACGGATCCCGGGCAGGATGATGCCTTCGCCATCTTGCTGGCCCTTGCCAGCCCCGAGGACGTCGAGGTTCTGGGCGTCACGGCGGTGGCGGGCAATGTGCCGCTGAAGTGGACGGAGCGGAATGCGCGGATCATCTGTGAATTGGCGGGCAAGCCGCATGTCAAGGTCTTCGCGGGATGCGACCGGCCGTTGAAGCGCAAGCTGGTCACGGCCGAGCATGTCCATGGCAAGACCGGCCTTGACGGCCCGGTGATGGCCGAGCCGACCATGGTGCTGCAACCCGGCCATGCCGTCGATTTCCTGATCGACACGCTGCGGCGCGAGCCATCTGGGTCGGTGACCTTGTGCCCGCTTGGGCCTTTGACCAACATCGCCACGGCGTTTCTGCGCGCTCCGGACATCGTCGGGCGGGTCGGGCAGATCGTGCTGATGGGCGGGGGTTATTTCGAGGGCGGTAACATCACGCCGGTGGCCGAGTTCAACATCTATGTCGATCCCGAAGCCGCCGACATCGTGTTTCGGTCGGGCATTTCGCTGGTGATGATGCCGCTGGACGTGACGCACAAGGCGCTGACCACGCGGGCGCGGGTCGAGGGGTTCCGGGCGCTGGGCACCACTGTCGGGCGGGTCGCCGCCGAATGGGCGGATTTCTTTGAACGGTTCGACATGGAGAAATACGGCTCCGAGGGCGCGCCGCTGCACGACCCTTGCGTGATCGCCTATCTGATCCGGCCAGACCTTTTCAAAGGGCGCCACATCAATGTCGAGGTGGAAACCCGGTCAGAGTTGACCATGGGGATGACCGTCGCCGACTGGTGGGGGGTGACGGACCGGCCCGCCAATGCGCTGTTCATGGGGTCGCTCGATGCCGATGGCTTCTTTGCGCTGCTGACCGAGCGGTTGGGCCGGTTGTAGGCCGGGGCTCACCCCGCGCCTTGCGCCGTCCCGTCCAGGGACTTCTCGATGGCGGCCCACAGCGTCTCGGCCGGTTCGCAGCCTATCGACAGGCGGATGAAGCCTGGTGGGACTTTGTCACCCCAGCGCAGGCGGCGTTCGCCTGAGGTATGGGTCGAGCCGAAGCTGGTGGATTGGACGATCAGCGGGCAGTTGGTCAGGAACCGTTCGGCGGTTTCGGCGTCTTGGAGTTCAAAGCCTACGAGAAAGCCGAAGCCGGACATCTGTTTCGCGGCAATGGCGTGTGAAGGATCGCTGGCAAGGCCCGGATAACGCAGGTTTTTGACGGACTTGTGGGCGGCCAGACGCGGGGCGAGTTTGCCTGCGGTGTCGCACATGCGGCTGAGGCGGACGTCAAGGGTTTCGAGGCCGCGGTGCAAAAGCCAGGCCTCGAAGGCGCCGGGGACCGATCCGGTCAGGCGGCGGTTTTCGCGGATCCTGGCGATAAAACCAGGGTCGCGGCTGGAGACGTGGCCGAAGAGAACGTCCGAATGGCCCGCGGGCGCCTTGGTATCGGCGGCCACGACCACATCGGCGCCAAGG
>JANMCI010000266.1:0-3585 GCA_031361245.1 Rhodobacterales bacterium | reverse complement strand
GGTGACGACGACCACGCACAAATCGCTGCGCGGACCGCGGGGGGGGATGATCCTGACCAACAAGGAAGAGATCGCCAAGAAGGTCAACTCGGCCGTGTTCCCGGGGTTGCAGGGCGGGCCGCTGATGCATGTGATCGCCGCCAAGGCGGTGGCTTTTGGCGAGGCGCTGCGGCCCGAATTCAAGGGCTATGCCGCCGCCGTGGTGGCCAATGCCAAGGCGATGGCGGACCAGCTGATGAAGGGTGGGGTCAACATCGTCTCGGGCGGGACCGACAACCACCTGATGCTGGCGGACCTGCGGCCCAAGGGCGTGACCGGCAAGGCGACCGAACAGGCGCTGGGCCGCGCGCACATCACCTGCAACAAGAACGGCGTGCCGTTTGATCCCGAAAAGCCGTTTGTCACCAGTGGCATCCGCCTTGGCACACCGGCCGGAACGACCCGGGGCTTTGGCGAGACCGAGTTCCGCCAGATCGCCGACTGGATCGTCGAAGTCGTGGACGGGCTTGCCGCCAATGGCGATGCAGGCAATGCCGCCGTCGAGGCGGCGGTGCGGACCAAGGTCGAGGCCCTGTGCCAGCGCTTCCCGCTTTACGAGGGCATGTAACGCCAAATGGCCCGCCTCACAGCGGGCCTTTTGCGATGCTGGGCGCGGTTCAGGACCCCGGCAATCAGCGCCTCGGCCCGGCCTTGCGTGTCGCGCCGCAAGGACAGTTCGTTTTCCATGACGGCGATGGCCGCGGTCCCCAGATCTGCTCGGCCCGCCGCCAGCGCCTCGCGGTCGACGCCTCAGATCAATCCGCGCCAGTAAAGCACGGCCACGAACAACAGCGCCACGACCAGCAACGCAAAGGCGATCCGGGCGGCGATGTCGAGAAAAAGGGTATTGCCGGCGGCGGAAGGGTTCACGCTGTTCAGGTGGCGCAGGCAGGTGTCATAGGCAGCGGCCACCTTTCCGTCATCCACCTGATACATCAGCCGGGGATTGCGGATCATCATCGTGGCCTGAGCCAGCACCGCGCCGGCATCGCGCACCTTGCGCGGCAGGCGGCGACCGGCCCGGGCAAGTCTGGCCTCAAGGGTGTCGCCTTTGACGCGCAACCGCTCTTCCAGCAGGGTTGCGACCCGGTCGGCCATTTGCTGTATGGTGACAACGCTCATCCAAGCCTCCGTTTTCGGCCCTTGTAAGCAGGGCTGCGGCGCGGTTCAACTGACCTGACGAGATCTGCGAAAGGGAGGCACGGGGTGCTGACAACAATGCTGCACAGGGCGGCAGGTCCGGCAGACCGGCCAACCCTGCTGATCGCGCATGGGCTCTTTGGGTCCGGACGGAACTGGGGGGTGGTGGCGCGGCGGCTGGCGGACCGGCGCGATGTGGTGACGGTGGACATGCGCAACCATGGGCAAAGCCCGCGGATGCCAAGCCAGAGCTATCCCGACATGGCAGCCGATCTGGCCGAGATCATCCGCGCCCATGGCTCAGCGATGGATGTGCTGGGCCATTCCATGGGCGGCAAGGCCGCAATGCAACTGGCGTTGAGCGAGGGGACGTTGATCAACCGACTGGTGGTGGCCGACATCGCACCCGTCGCCTATACCCACGACCAAAGCCCGCATATCCACGCCCTGCGCGCCATGGACCTGAGCGGCGTCACCACCCGCGGCGAGGCCGACCGTCGCCTGCAGGCCACCGTTCCGGACCCCGGCCTGCGCGCCTTTTTCCTGCAATCGCTGGACCTGAAAGCCCAGCCGCCCGCGTGGCGGCTTAACCTTGACGTGCTGGAGGCCGAGATGCCGCTGATCGTCGGCTGGCCCGGCACGCAGGGCCGTTTTGACCACCCGACGCTGTTTCTGACCGGGTCCGAAAGCAACTATGTCAAACCCGAACACCGCGACGCGATCCGCGGCCTTTTTCCCGCGGCCCGCTTTGCCAAATTGCTGGGTGCCGGGCACTGGCTGCACGCCGACAAGCCGCGCGAGTTCGAAGACACCGTCCGCGCCTTTCTGGACGCCTGACCCAAAGCGAGCGAGGTTTGGATGCAATCTGAAATCGCTGCCGCTGGCCTGCACTCGAACACGATTTTCGATGAAGATGGTTCAATCAAAACCGGACAGGCTCTATCCGGGCTTGCGCATCCGGTTCAACAGGCCGTCCTTCAGGATGAAATGGTGGTAAAGCGCCGCCACGACATGGCCCGCGATCACGACCCAGAACAGCACCTTCAGCACCCCGCCATGCACATCGGCCAGTGAGGTCACCCCGCCATACCACACCAGAAGCCCGGTCACCGGCATCGCAATCATCAGGGTATAAAGGGCCACATGCCCGGCCTCGCCCGCCAGTTTCAGCATCCGGCTCTCGCCTTCTGGGGCGGCGGGAACACCGCGGCTTAGGCGCAGCACGAGGCGCCACAGCACCAGCGCCAGCACCAGCGAACCGGCGATGATATGCGCCCAGGCAAGGGTGGTCGTGCTCGCCGTCCCGCCCTGACCGATCTGGCGCAAAAGTTGGCCCAGATCATTGTTCATCAGCAAATTGAAGAAGACCAGCGCCGCGACCGCCCAGTGCAGCCCGATCTGAATGCGCGAAAATCCCTTGACCATGGTAAACTCAAGCCTTTTTGTTTGAAACGTCAAACCCTTAACGCCCGCAGAAGCACCATCCGTCGCACAAGTCAAAGGCCCTGCCCCGGATGTGTGAGAAAAAGGGCCGGGGTTGCCGCCCGGCCCTGATACATCACCGCTTGCCCGGCATCACACCTTCAGGCTGAGCCCGCCCTTGGCCGCCGATTGCTCGGCCCGGTCCAGCATCTTTTGCAACGCGGCGCCACGGGCAAAATCGGGATCGGCGACACCCTCGCCCCGGATCGCGCTGATGAAACGCTCGTAGATCGTGGCCAGCACGGGGGCCTCGACATCATGCCACTCGCCCGATTGCAGATCAGGCTCAAGACAGGCGCGCAGACGGCTGACATTCTTCTCGAAGCTGACCTCGATGCCGCCCTTGTCGCCGTAAAGCCGCAGACGCAGGTCGTTCAGATGCCCTGAGGCAAACCGCGTCGCAGCCACCGTCCCGAGCGCGCCATTGCTCAAGCTGACCTGCATCGTGGCGCTATCATTGGCATCCAGCTCATAGTCGCCGATCTTGTCGCCCGGCGCCTTGTGAAAGGTTGCAAGCCGGCACGAGATCTCGTCCACCGACTGGCCGGCCACAAAGGTTGCAAAGTCCAGGATATGGATGCCAACGTCGCCCAGCACACCCTTGGAGCCATGCCTGGTCGACAGACGCCACAGCCACTGGCTTTCGCGGTCCCAATGGCCCCAGGCCGGCTGGGTGAGCCAGGATTGCAGATAGGACGCCTCGAAATGGCGGATGGTGCCGATGGCCCCGTCACGGACCATTTTGGCGCCTTCCTGCAGGGCTGCGACATTGCGGTAGCTCAGGTTCACCATGTTGACGACACCCGCCTTGGCGGCAGCGGCGGCCATGGCGTCGGCCTCGGCCTCATTGGTCGCCAGCGGCTTTTCGCACAGGATATGCTTGCCCGCCGCCAGCACCGGCATGGTGGTCGCGAAATGGGCGGC
>JANMCI010000242.1:0-4335 GCA_031361245.1 Rhodobacterales bacterium | reverse complement strand
ATCGGTTGGCAGAAGGGCGATCCGCGCGCCATGTGCGCCCAGAAGATTGGCGGCGATGGTCAGGCCCATCCCGGTGCCACCCTGATCGCGGGTGGTGGTGAAGAACGGGGTGAAGATCTGGTCGCGGTTGCCCTGCGATATGCCCTGACCATTGTCGATGACGGTCAGCACGGTGCGGTCGCCCGCCGCACCTGCGGTCAGGTCAACCCGTGTCGCACCATGCTGTGCGGCGTTGCCGAGCAGATGGCCCAGAACGAGTCTGAGGCCGGATGCGGCAAGCGGTATCTCCACCTCGGCCCCGGCGGCGGTCAGCGTCAGGGACGGATGGTCGGCCTGCAGATCTGCCATGAGGTCCGACAGGCGGGCTGTGCCGTGATGGCCGGGCTCGCGCGCGGCGGTGACGCGGCGCAGGGCGTCAAGCTGGGTCTGCATCTGGTCCGCCGCCCCGATGATCTGGGCCACCAGACGCTGATCGGCGGCGGAAAGGTCGCCGTCCGACAACAGCTCTGCCGCGGCGCGAACGGCCGTCACGGGGGTCTTGAGTTCATGCGTCACATGATCGGTAAAGCTGCGGATCGATGCTTCGCGGTTCTGCAGCGACGCTGCGGTGGCAGTGATGCCATCGGCCAGATCGCGCAATTCGCGGGTGCCAAAGTGCGGCAGGGGGGCAAGGGCGTGCTGGGGGTCCTGACGCAGGGCGGCGGCCTGTTCGGACAGGGTGGTGATCGGGCGCAACAAGAGCCGCGCCAGCAGCCACCCCAGCAGGGACGTGGCCGCCCCGATCGCGACGGCGAGGGCCACGGCCGAATTGCGAAAGCCGAATTCCGGCCCGAGATAGCGCAGCGCAACCAGTCCGGCAAAGGACAGCGCGAGGGTGGCCATCAACGCCCCCCCCAGCACCATCCACAGGGCGGGCCGCCATTTCACGCTTGGCCGTTGCATGGGCCCATCCGGATGCCGATGCCGTGCAGGGTGTCGATCGCCTCGGCGCATCCGGCGTCGGTCAGCTTGCGGCACAGATTGCGCAAATGGCTGTCGAGGGTGCGCTCTGAGATGTCCTCGCCCGACCAGACATCCTCGATCAGCTTGGCGCGGGGATGGACCATGTCGGGATGCTGCATCAGGCGGGCCAGCAGCGCCATCTCGGCCGAGGTGAGGGCGATCGGCCGGGCGGCAAACTGGCAGAGGTGGCGGGCGGGGTCGAGGGTCAGGGCGCCGTGGCTGAGGCTGCGCGTCGCTGCCGTCATGGTGCTGCGTTTGAGGATGGCGCGGACGCGGGCGACCAGTTCGCGCGGCGAAAAGGGTTTTGTCACATAGTCGTCGGCGCCCAGTTCCAGTCCGATAATGCGGTCGATCTCGTCGGCGCGGGCGGTCAGGAACAGGATGGGCACAGAGGAGCGGGCGCGGATGCGGCGGCACACCTCGAGCCCGTCAAGCTCTGGCAGGCCGATGTCCAGCACGAACAGGTCGGGGTTCTCGCGGGCCGCGTGGGTCAGGGCCAGCTGGCCGTTGGCGGCGGTGATGACGGTGAAGTCGGCCCGTTCCAGCGCGATGGCCACAAGGTCGCGCAGGCGCGGGTCATCATCGACGACGAGGATCTTCATGGACGCCCTCCTGTGCGGCGAGGTTATGAAGGACAAGCCAGTTGCGAAAGCCCCAATCGCGCCAACCATGGATTTGGGGTCGGGTGAAGGTGCAGGCGCGGCTGTCAAGATCGTAACCGCCGGGGATCTGGTTGCCGGTCAGCCCCTTGGGGATGGAGGCGGCGGCAGTGGGGCCAAGGTCGCAAAGATACCGCAGGTCGATCTTGTCCTCGGCCACGTTCACACGAGCGATGAGGGCGGCAAAGTTGACAAAGGCGCACAGGTAAAGGGTGACGGCAGCCATTGCGGCGCAGCGGATCAGAAGCCACAGGTTCGGCTTGGCGGCGGCGATCTGGATCAGGGTCAGGGCAAGACCGGCGGCGACGAGGCCCATCCAGATGAAGGCATGGACGCGCAGGTAGGTCAGGCCGAACGACTGGACATAGAGGTCAAGCCGGTAAAGGGCCGACAGGGTCAAGAGGATGTTCTGGCCCAGCCACAGGATCAACAGGGGTTTTAGCCACTTGCGCTCGGCCAGCCAGGGTCGGGCGGCAAGCGCGAAGGCGCCGGCCAGCAGGGCGGTGGCGAGCAGGGGATAGGCACCGCGATGGGCGTATTCGGCGAGGGTCATGCCGGGGGGCGGGGGGGCGCCGGTCCACAGATAGCGGGCGTCCAAGCTGGTTTGCAGGGAAAGGATCAGGTTGAAGGCGATCAGCGCGTGGCCGACCGAGGTGGCGTTGAGGCCAAGACCGGGCAGGGGGGGGCCGGGCAGCGACAGGGCAGGCAGGGCGGGGCTGCGCTGCGGGTCGGGGTCCGCCACCAGCAGGGGCCAGATCACCACGGCCATTCCGGTCCAGAACAGGGCGCGTCGCAGCCAGAGGCCGGGGTCGAACGGGAAATCCGCCAGCCCGGACAGCCAGCCGTCAAGGATCGGGTTCGCCTCGGTCAGAAGGGACACCAGGATCAGGGCGCCGCCCAGCGGAAAGGCCCAGGCCCGGCCAAAGCGCCTGAGGGCAGGGCCGGGGGCGAGGGTGGGCGCAAGGTCGCGCAGGTCGCGGGCGGCGCGCCACGGGATGGTGCCGATCAGGGCAAGGGTGGACATGAGGGTCGCGGGCAGGGTCACGGCGGTCAGGCGGGTCATCGCGATGGAGGCGGCGGTGCCGAGGATCAGGATGGCGAGGGACAGGGGCTGCACATGGTCCGCCACGGGCAGGACCGCCGCGATCACGACCAGAACCGCCAGCGGGCGGGGCGGGGCCGCGAGGGTGGCCGCGACTGTCGCGACGGCGAACAGGGCGAGCGAGAGGCCGGCGCTCTGGCCCCAGAACAGCACGTCCGCCAGCAGGATCAGCAGGACAAGCGCCGACAGATGCCGTTTGCGCGACGCGGTGGGGTGCGGGCGCGGGGGGGTGTCGGCGTCCAGCCACCAGCCGTCCCGCTTTAGCGCCGGTGGAAGCCCGTGAATTTCCCGGTCTTGTGGCATCGCCATCTCCTGCGCCCGTTGCGTCCGGACCCTGATGGCCGGGGCGGTTGCAGAGGACTTGCACGCGGCGTGCAGATTTCGTGCAGGGTGGATTCTTCCATGCGCGGGGCGGGTCACGATTCTGCCTTGACGCCTAACAGGCGCGCCACTACACCCCCGCCGCAGTGGCTAGGTAGCTCAGCTGGTTAGAGCACGCGACTCATAATCGCGGGGTCGGGGGTTCGAGTCCCCCCCTCGCCACCACTTAATTCCCGTAGCGCATTGAATTGGAACGGTAATCGGGCATTCTGGCCTAGTTATCCCACCGATTTTCCCGCCGATTGTGCAGGGCTAGGCTCATATACCCTCCGGTCTGCATCCGCAGGCCGCGTCACTGACGACACGAGGAAACCCATGGACCAACTGAACCAATCCACCGATACCAACTTGCCAGCCACCATCGCCCAGGCCTTTTCCGAGTGGCAGGCGCTACAGGCCGAGATACTGGCCGCGCTGGATGCAGACACCCCGAACGAAGCGGCCCACGCCCGCCAGTGGATCGTTGAGAATCACGCCATCACCTTGCCCGCCATCACGGCGCAGGACGTTTGGCACTTGTTGGCGATGACCAGCGACGAGAACAACCACGGCCCCAGATCGACGCAAGATCAGGTTGTGTCCCGTGCCCATGCCGAGATTGCCAGACCTGACCGGCAGCAACAGGCGGTGTCCGATTTGGTGGTGATCTTGCTGGAAATGCCTGCCGACAAGGCAACCGAATTGCGGAACGCCTTCGCCGCCTTCAGTGCGATCCGGCGCGCCAAGACCGCTGACGAGGCGGTAAGGTTGTACGACGCGGCCAAGGTTTAGGCCCATGCCGGGGGAGGGGCTACGGCCCCCCCTACTTCCGCCAGCCGATCCCGGAGGGGAGGGGGTGGGGGGAAAATCGGGGCGGCGCAATCTATACTCGTCTCCCCCTCGGGCGATTTTATTTTTTTCATTTCTTGATCAGCCGCTTTGCTTGGGCAACGTTCATGTTGATGATTCGTTGCGAAGTGGATTCTTATGTGAATGTCGAAGAGTTCATTTCTAAATGGGTTCAGTCGGGTGGCAGTGAGAGGGCAAACTTCCACCAGTTTGCGGTTGAGCTGACCCAATTATTGGGAGTTCCTCCCCCAAAACCTGCAACTGCCGATGCTCAGAACGACGACTACCGTTTTGAACGCCCAGTCACCTTCCTGCACACCGGCACCCAATCCAAAGGCTTTATCGACCTTTACCGCGCCAAGC
>JANMCI010000233.1:0-1949 GCA_031361245.1 Rhodobacterales bacterium | reverse complement strand
CATCGACCACCTTCGGCGGGTCCGGGGTGACGACGGGTGTCGCATCCTCGGGCTTGGCCGGTGTCTCTTCCGGCTTCGGCGGCTCGGGCGTCGGCTCGGGCGTGGTTTCCGGCGTGACCTGATCAGCCGTCTTTGGGGTATCCGGTGCCGTGTCGGGCGGGGTGTCGGCGATCTTGATCGCCGGACGGGGCCGCGGCGGCTTGGTGGAACGCGGCACCTGAATGGGCTGCGGCACATCGGCGGGCGGCGCGATCGGGTCAGGCACCGGCTCGGGCTGCGGTTGAGGATCTTCGGGCACAGGCTCTGGCGGGACCGGCTCGGCTGGCGCAGGCTGTGGCGGCGCCGCGGTTTCCGGCGGCGTCTCGACCGCCGGGGCCGGTTCGGTCACCGGCTGCACCGTCTCGGGCGTCGGATCGGGCTCGGCCGGCGCTTCGACCGCAGGCTCGCTGGTCGGATCCGGCGGGGTCGCTGCCTCGGGGGCCACGACATCCGGCGCCGCCGGGGCTGCCGACACCATCGCGTCAAATTCGGCGGTCGAGATCATCTGGACATCGACGACCTTGATCTCGGGCACGTCCTGGGCAGCAAAAAGCCAGCCCCCCAGGATCGCCCAAAGGATCAGGCCCACATGCCCAACGCCAGAGATGATGACGCCCTTGTTCATCCCCCGGTCCTAGTTGCCGCCACCAAAGGCCGGGCCACCGGTATCCGTGACCAGACCGATGTTGTTGAACCCACCCGCATTCAGCGCACCCATCAGCTGGGCCACCCGCTCATACGAAACCGCCCCATCCGCCCGCACGAAAACCTTGTCCGAGTTCCGCTCGGCCGCAATCGCCTGCAATTTCGGGATCAGTTCGCCATCCGCCACCTCGGTCGACTGGATCAGCACCAGCCCCTCCGCCGTCAGCGTGATGGTCAGCGGCTCTTCCTGTTCGGTCGGCATCGCATTGGCCGCCGTTTCCGGCAGCTTGACCGGCACCCCGACCGTCAACAGCGGTGCCGCCACCATAAAGATGATGAGCAGCACCAGCATCACGTCGACAAACGGTGTGACGTTGATCTCGCTCATCGCTGCCGCACGCCCCCGGTGCCGCCGCCTGCGCCCGCCACCTGATTTCTGAACCACCCCGCCCGCCATGGCTCAGGCGTCCAGCTGGCGCGACAGGATCGTCGCAAACTCGTCGGCAAAGCTTTCATAGCCGCCCAGGATATGCTCGCTGTCCGAGTTGAGCTTGTTGTAGAACACCACCGCCGGAATGGCCGCGACCAGACCGATTCCGGTGGCCAGCAGCGCCTCGGCAATACCGGGGGCCACGACGGCAAGGTTGGTGTTCTGGCTGATGGCGATCTGCTCAAAGCTGTGCTTGATCCCCCAGATCGTGCCGAAAAGACCAATGAACGGCGCGGTCGAGCCTGTGGTTGCAAGGAAACTCAGCCCCTTGTTCAACCGCTCGCTTTCTCTGGCAATCGCCACGTCCATCGCCCGGTCAATCCGCGCCTGCGCCCCCGCGATCAACCCGCCGTCCGAGCGGTGAGAGCGGCGCCACTCCAGCATCCCGCTGGCAAAGATCTTCTCCGACGGCCCCTCGGGTTGCGGCCCGATCTTTTCGAACAACTCGTCCAGAGGCTCGCCTGACCAGAACGACCGGTCGAAAATCGAGGCTTCCTTGCGGCTTACGCGAAACAGGATGTGCTTCTGGATGATGACCGCCCAGGACCAGAACGACATCACCATCAGCCCGATCATCACGATCTGCACCGTCAGGGTTGCGCGCGCAAAAAGCGAGAGCAAGGAGAAGTCAATCTCCGGCCCCGCCGCAAGTATATTGGTTTCCATCGTGCCTGCTCTTGTTATTGGGCTCTTTGGCCGCTGTTTGCATGGATTCTACATGGATTTGAAGGGGAATGCCAACACAAGTGCGTCAAACGGCGCATTGTTGCTGAAT
>JANMCI010000228.1:0-20301 GCA_031361245.1 Rhodobacterales bacterium | reverse complement strand
GGCGCGGGTGGCGGTGTGGGCGGGATCGCGGCCGAGATCGGTGAACTCCTGCGGATCGCTGGCAAGGTCGAAAAGCATCGGCGCAAAGCCGTCGGCGTGGAGGAATTTGAACCGACCGTCGAACACCATGTAAAGCCGGGCGTCGGGAACCGGGACGGCCAGCTTGATGCGGGCAAGGTCGAAGGCATAGTCGTATTCGCTGATCACATGATCCCGCCACGGCCCCTGGCGGCCATGAAGGAGCGGCAGCAGCGAGCGGCCTTCGAGGATATGCGGGGGCGGCGTGCCGCCGAAAACCTCGACAAAGGTCGGGGCGAGGTCGATCAGCTCTACCAGTGCCCCGCAGACCGTGCCGCGGGTGCCATCGGCGGCGGCCGATGGGTCGACGATGATCAGCGGCACCCGTACCGACTGGTCGTGAAAGAGGTATTTTTCGCCCAGCCAGTGATCGCCGAGATAGTCGCCGTGGTCCGATGTGAAGACCACCATCGTCTAGGCCAGCAGCTGCTCGTCCGCCATGAAAATCAAAGAGCAGGCCAAGCTGGTCGTCGATCTGCTTGATCAGGCCCATATAGGCCGGGATCACGGTTTCCCGCGCACCGGGGCGGCTGAAGACGGTGGACCAGCGCTCTTGTTGAAAGGCCTGCAGGAGGGGGTGGGGGTCGGCCCTTTCGGCAGCGTCACGGACCACGGGCAGCACGTCGGCGGGGCCGTAGAGGGCATGATAGGGCGCGGGCACGATATAGGGCCAATGCGGCTTGATATAGGACAGGTGCAGGCACCACGGTTGGCCACTGGCCTTGGCCTGCCGCAGGAAGTCCATGGCGCGGCGGGTCATGTAGGGGTCTCGGAATGGGCGTCCGGCAGGCGGGCGGGCTTGTCGGCATGGGACCACAGCCAGCCGTTCTGCAGGCTGCCATCCGGGGCCTCGCCGGAATTGGCCCAATGCTCCCATGGATTGTCGCCTGCGAACCCTTGGGCGCGCAGATAGGCGTCATAGGCGGGGTCGGGGGAATAGGGGCCGTCGGGATGCAGCCCGTCGTCACGCTCGAACGGTTCAAAGCCGCATTCGGACAGATGCACCCCGATGACCGAGCCTGCGTCGATGCCCAGCCGCGCCATCCCCTCGGCATCGGCGACCATGTGGGTCTTGCCGACCAGCGTCGTGCGCACCCCTAAGGGGCGCAGATGGTCGCCCAGGGTCATCTCGCCCACTTTCAGGGGCACCCCGTTCTGGGTCGAGCCATGGCTGCGCATGTAGCGCCCGGTATAGGTGCACATCAGGGACGGGCCGCAGACGGTGGACTGCACATAGGCGCGCGAAAAGCGCACCCCGCGCGCGTCGATGTTGGGGGTGTGCAGATGCGGGTGGCCATAGCATGACAGGTAATCGGCCCTGAGCTGGTCACACATGATGAAAAGCACATTCTTTGCCATCGTCCACCGCGCCGGCCGCGGCCCAAGACTTGCCATCAGAACTGCGCCTGCGCAAGTCCGCGGCACTATCGCAAAGCGGCCGGCCGGCTCGGGCGATCGGGGGCGAAGGGGCGGAAAGTTGAACCTTGCCAGAGGTTTCGGAACAAATGGTTCGTTTGGCCGGGGGTGGGGCCAAAATCTGGTTCGGCGGTCAGGTCGCAGCCTGTGCGGGCGGGCGTTTTCCTTGGGCGACAGAAGGCGAAAACCGACGTTTTCCCAAGCCGTCATGACCGAGGGCCGCAGGTCCCGCCGGTCAACCCTGCGCGCAGCAATCCGCTTGGCGCGGGCGGCACCAGAGCTGTGTGCCAAAGGGCTTGATCGGGGACGGAAAGAGCGACAAAATGCAGCGATGTACGCGCCAGGTGGCTGCGGCCGGATGAGGTTCTTTTTGCATCCGGCGGGGTAGGTAATTCCGGTTAGGGATCGTCATGAAACTGTTGGGGATCGGTGTCGTCGTTCTGCATTTGGGCTTTGCGGCCGTCCCGGCATGGGCCGAACGCACGGAACTGCTTTACGAATTCGGAAACTGGGTTGTCGAGGGTGTCACCGGCGACGATTACACTTATGCGTGCCGGGCAAGGGTCTCGACCCCCGGCAACAGTTTCGCGATCCGGCTTTTCCCGGATGAGACGGTCCGGCTGCAATTCCGCTCGGTCGAATGGGATTTGGGCGAAGGTGATACCGCCGGTCTTCAGGTCGGGATTGACAGCCGTTCACCGTGGTCCTTTGCCGGTGCCACGCTGTTGCAGGATTCGGTGTTTGTCGACATGCTTGACCCCGAAGAGAGCAAGGATTTTGTCCGTCAGGTTGCCAAAGGGCAGACGCTGTATCTTCGCTCTGAAAAAGGGACGGACATCCGCAGCTATTCGCTGCTCGGATCGTCCGAGGCGGTCCGGAACATGGGCGCATGCGACCAGGCGACCGTCCGGGACCGCAACCCTTTCAACTGACTGATTTTCACGGCGCTCCGACAGGAGAAAATGGCCCTGACGGGACAGAAATTCCGGGTGGGCCACGTTTTCCGCCATTGACCGGAGGCGCGCGCATGGTGTTGAAATGCGACGCATGATATATGAGCAAATTTCGGATCGGCGTGCTGGATGACTCGTGCGGAAATGTCCTCGCGGGCCGGATTGATGTCCCAGGCAGACACGGTTGGTCGGGTCTGGCCGCGCCGGATCAGCAAGGCGTTCCTTGCGCTGTGCTGTCTGGTGGTGACGGCGGCTGGCGCAGCCGATACGGTGGAGCTGACCGGCGACCTAGGCTACGAGCTGCAGGTGGTCAAAGGGTTGCCGGCAGGGTCCCGGGTCGATGCACGCTCTGCGCTGTTTCACGTCGCAAACAGCGGCACGCCTTTGCCCACGCCAGAGATGCCGTGCGACGGCGGTGAGCTGCCGGTCAACCGCTATCCGCTGCAGGTTCGCGACAGCCCGGAGGTGACGCTGTTCGGCGGTCTTTTTGCCGGCGAAGTCCCGATGGCGTCGGACTGGCAGAGCACCTATTGCAACAGCACGGGCATTCTCTTGCGCGACAGTTACGGCGCCGTGGTCGAGGGTCAGCGGATGCGGCGGGTGTGGGATGCGTTCCGGCTGACCGAAGGCTCCAGCGGCTTCACGCTGCGCGGGTCGTGGATCAGCGAGGCGCGCGACGACTGCATCGAAAACGATTATCTAAACGGCGGCGTGGTCGAGGACATGCTGTTCGACGGTTGCTTCTCGGGGTTGAGCATGCGGCCGCCGGAAGGCACGGAGCGCAGCCCGGTGGGCGGCCCGGTGGTCCTGCAAGGCGTGCTGATACGGATGCAGTCCTATCTCTACAAGGATCGGACCGAGCAGGGACCGCCGTTCAAGGTCGACGAGGCCGTGCCGGAGATCGAGGTTTATGACAGCATCCTGGTCATGGACGACCGCAACGCCGTGAGCCAGTTGCGCCTGAAAATCGGATGGTCGCGGATCGGAAGTTGCAAGGGCAATCTGCTGCTGTGGACCGCCGACACGCCGTTTCCCAAAAAGTTCGCAAGGCCGCCCGATTGCTTCCGCATTGTCGAGGGCGAAGAGGCGAGGGCGTTGTGGCAGGATGCGCGGCGCAACTGGATCGATTGCCATCCCCTGATCGAACGCTTTGCCGAGGATGAGGTGTCGACGCCGCTGGACTGTGACCCCGAGGCCTATGGCGGGCGCTTTGCGCACCTGAACGAACCTTAGGCGGGCCACGCTGCGCCCTGAAAAGCGGGCCGGGCGCGCCCCTTTTGCGAATCATTATTGCGGGTCCGGGCTGGTCATGTGGCGTTTTGCGCGACGCTCAATTCGAGGCACTATACCTAAGGTTGTTTCGAATCATTGATTGGTTCGATTCATTCAACAATCATGACAATTTCAAGGCAAATGTGTAACCGCTTTGTGACGAATACATTGACAGTAAACGAGTGGCGATTTAGGGTTTTTATTACGGGGAAGCGTGCAGTGATGTCCTACTTTCCGGAGCGGGCGCTTAGGCGTTTGTTCTCGGCTGGGTGAGGATTTCATTAGATTCAGCGAGTATCTGCAATGGATTCAACAATCCTGCGTCTATTAATCTGAGTCATTGCCAGGTCGCAAGGCCACTTCAAATAACAAGGATTGACTGCGCTGTTCCTTGAAGCGCTTCCAAAAGGGCTGTCCAATTACCGATGAACGATCCTCATATTATTGTGTGGTAAAGAAATGTTTCAAGGAACCCAAAACACCGACTTCTCAAATATTTATAAGCCCGCTCCGAGCGAAACGTTTGCCAATGCAAGGAGCGACGTAACCAGCGCCGCCGGCAAGCAGCCGTTGGCAATTTATGCGCACGGGGGAAAAAGACTTTTCGACATCGTGGTCGTCCTGCTTATTCTGCCTTTTGCGCTGCCGTTAATGGCGGTTGTTGCGCTGCTTGTCGCGCTTGACGGCGGCAAGCCGATCTTCAGGCATCCTCGCGTGGGAAAGAACGGCCGGATATTCGGATGTCTCAAATTCCGCACCATGGTGCTCGATTCGGAAGCGCAATTGAAGAAGCTGCTGAGCGAAGATCCGGTGGCCGCCGAAGAGTGGGCGACGACGTTCAAGCTGCGCAACGATCCGCGGATAACGCGCATCGGAAAGTATGCCCGCAAGACCAGTCTCGACGAGTTGCCGCAGCTGTGGAACGTGCTGCGCGGCGAGATGAGCCTGGTTGGTCCGCGTCCGGTAACCGAGGCCGAGATCCCGCTTTATGGCGCGTCCGCCGACGCCTGCCACAGCGTCCGCCCCGGCGTCACCGGCATCTGGCAGGTATCGGGCCGGAACTCTCTGAGCTTTGCGGACCGGGTCGTGCTTGACCGGAGCTATGCGGCGGAGGTTTCGTTGCTTGAGGATGTCAGGATACTGGTGATGACAATTCCGGCGGTCCTGAAGGTGACCGGGTTCTGATGCGCGTGGGGTATGTGACCCGCGGCGGGGGTGTATTTTGAGGATCGTTCACATCCTCACCCGGCTGCTGCGCGCCGGGTCCGAGGAGAACACGCTGCTGACCTCTGCCGGGCAAATTGCGCGGGGGCATGAGGTCATTCTGCTGCACGGTCGCGACGTGTTGCCCGACAACGCCCGCCATTTCGCGCCGGGCGCCGAACTGATCGAAGCGCCCAGTCTGGTGCGGCAGCTCAACCCGGCCCTGGACGTGGCCGCGTTCCGCGAGATGCGTCGGATTCTGAAGGACGTCCGGCCGGATGTGGTGCACACGCACCAGTCGAAAGCCGGGATCGTCGGACGTATGGCGGCCGCCTCGGCGCAGGTTCCGCTGGTCGTGCACGGGGTTCACATCCTGCCGTTTCTTGGCGTTGGCCGGGTCCAGAAGGCAGGCTACCTTTTGGCGGAGCGTGGCGTGGCACGGCTGACGCACGGCTTCATCCATGTCAGCGAAGGGATGCGGCGCGCCTGCCTTGATCATGGGGTCGGGACGGGGCTGCCGCATTATGTCGTGCCGTCCGGGTTCGATTTGACGCGCTTTGCGTCGGCCGCGCCTGCGGCGGATCTGGCCCCGCTTGTGGCCAAGCGCGGCGACGATCCGCGCCCCTTTGTGATCGTGATGCTGGCCGCACTGGAGCCGCGCAAGCACCATCTGGACCTGCTGCGGCAAATGGCTGGTTTTCTGCAGCAATTCCCGCAGGTTCGTCTGGTTCTGGCCGGAGAGGGCCATCTGCGGCCCCAGATCGAGGCCACGATCGCGGCGCTGCATCTGGAAGCCCAGGTCACGCTGCCGGGCTTTCGCGAGGACCCCGAGCGCATCATAGCGGCGGCCGATGTCTGCATCCATTGCGCCGAGCGCGAGGGCCTGCCAAGGACCGTCATCCAGTACATGGCGGTGGGGCGGCCGGTGGTGATGTTCAACCTTCCGGGGATCGAGGATCTGATCACCGAAGGCGTGAACGGCTTTGTGGTGCCGCAGGGCGACTGGACCGGGCTTTTCGCCCGGCTGTCGTCGCTGATCGCAGCGCCAGAGCGGCGGGCCGAGATGGCGGCCCATGCCCGCGCCACGGATTTGCGACGATGGGACGCAAGGTTCATGGCCGACCGGACGCTTGCGATTTATGATGGCCTGCAATCCGATGTCGAGTTGAGCGAGGCGGCGGTATGAACCTGCGTTCCGATCCGGACGACTTGCGTGTCGTGGCCGGGCTGCGGCCCGGGACGAGTGTCGAGTTTTTCGGGCTGCCGGGGTCGGGCAAGACAACCATCGCGCGGGAAGTCCATGCGATTCTGTCACGCCGCAATCCTGAGCTGATCTTTGCGCCGCAGCTGCTGCGGGACGAGGCGGGCGCCGCCGTGCGCGCGGCGGCGAAGCTGCGTCTGATCGTGGCGGAAGTCGTAAGGAACCGCGGATGGCCCGACGCCGTCAGCCGGGCCATCGCAATAAGGCAACCGCATTTTCGCGACAGCCTGCGCGCCGTCTTTTCCGTCGCAACGGTCAGTTCGCTTCATGCGAATTTGCAGCGCCGGACCGCGAGTGCGGTTCTTGACCAGGGGGTGCTGCAGGCGCTGTGGTCGGTGCAGCTCAAGGCGGACAACGGCCAGGATTGCAGCGCCCTTGTCGCAGCCATTCTGACGGAGGCCGCGTCCAGTGCGCGCATCCATGTTTCGGTCGAGACCCCGCAAGAGGTTTGCGTCACGCGCCTTGGATCGCGGGTGTCAAAGCATTCCCGCATGCAGAGCGCCGGAGCCAGCGGCGACCGTGCGCTGTGGGAGACGGCGGAGCTTTTGCGCCGGGCGATTCTCGCCGACCTCGGGGCGGCCTATCGGCGGCTGGGGGTGCCCGATCCGACCATCGCGGTCGATGGCACTGCCAATCCGGTCGTTGCAGCCCGACAGATCGCTGACGCTTTGCTGGCAAGCGGACCCGCGCCGGGTTTGCCGCGTGCCAAGCCGGTTCACGGGGTGGCCCTGTGACGCCGAACAGCGCAACCGCGCCGGGCAAATCGTCCGGTGTTCGCGGCAATTTCGGAAAGAAATTCTTGGGGCCCGGCGTCCACTTTTTTTACTCTGGGATCGGTGAAGGTGATATGGTCACGGCAACAGCCAGCATTTCAGGCAGCACCTCATCAGCCGCAATATTTGGCTTTGGAAATGGAGGGTTCAGATGACCACGGTCACTATTCAGCAGAATGTCGGGGGATACACCGGCACCTATGATACCTACCTGCGCGAGAGCCGCCCGACGAGCCAATACGGCACGGCAGCCACGGTAATCTCGGACGGCGTTGACAGCGCCGGTCTCAAGATTCAGGGGCTCCTTGAATTCTCGAATATATTTGGCGATGGACCGGGGCAAATTCCCCTTGGCTCGACAATAACGTCGGCAACGCTGACGCTGACGTTGAGTGACGGAACCACAAGTCCGGTTCAATTTTACCGCATGGCGAACAACTGGGCCGCAGTTCCAAGCTGGACTTGGGATTCGTTTGGCGGCGGTATTCAGACCGACGGCGTCGAGGCGCTGGCGGCGGCCGACGTCTCGCTGTCCGGTCTGGGCACCGGAACCCAGAACATCAACGTGTTGCAAAGTCTGCAGGCGTGGTCGAGCGGCGCGGCTAACTATGGCTGGCTGCTGAACACCGCGGGTTCTGACGGGTTCATCTTCTCGTCGTCCGAGGGGACGGCAGCGCCGGTTCTGACCGTGACTTATGAACCGCCGGTGACGGCGGTGCCCGGTCTGACCGTGGTGGAAAGCGGCGGCACGACCGTCGTCACCGAAGGCGGGGCGGGCGATGCGCTGTTGATCGCGCTCAAGACGGCCCCGACGTCGGATGTGACGATCACCCTGTTGACGGCGGGAAGCGATGACATCGGCATGGTCCCGACGGTTCTGACCTTTACCACGGCGAATTGGATGACGCAGCAGAGCGTGGCGCTGTCGGCCATCAACGACACCCTGATCGAGCCGACAGAGACCTATACCGTCACGGTGACGGCTTCGAGCGCGGATGCGGGTTACAACAGCCTGTCCTCCAACGTCACGGTCACGGTGAATGACAACGATTCGCTGCCGACCGTGCTGACGCCCGCGGTTGTCGCGGTTCACAACACCTCGCTTTACACGGCGGGGGATTCCTCGAAAGTTCCGGGATGCGGCGATCCGTCGGGCATTGCCTATGTCCCGGGGTTGAACCGTCTGTTCATCGTCGACTCAGAGCATGACGAGTCGCCCTACTACAGCCAGAAGAACCTGTTTGTGACGACCCTGGACGGGACGTTCATCGAGTCGATCTCGCTGAGGTCCTTTACCAAGGAGCCGACCGGCATCGCCTACAACCCGCTGAACGGCAATCTCTACATCACGGACGACGACCAGAGGAAGATCTTCATCGTCAGCGCACTTAATCCGACCGTATTGCTCGGCTCGATCAACGTGGGGGCCTACGGGCTTACCGATGCCGAAGACCCGACCATCGACCCGGTGACGGGGCATATCTACCTGCTGGACGGCTTTTCACGCAAGCTGGTCGAATTGACGGAAACCGGCGCATTCGTGAAAAGCGTGGTTCTGCCATCGGCGATCACCGATGCCGAAGCGCTGGCCTTTGACGCGGTGCGCGATGTCTTTTACATCGCCAGCGGTGCGACGAAGGGCAAGATCTTCCAGACTGACCACGATGGCCATATCCTCGCCTCATTCGATATTAACTCATACGCGAACCCGGTCACCGGGTCGCAACCCAAGATCAAGGGTCTGGTGCTGGCGCCGAGCAGCGATCCGAACGATGGAGACAGGATGAGCCTTTACGCAGTGGACTACGGGAAGGACCAGGGGTTGGACGGCCGCTTTTTCGAGATCGACCTCTATCACGGTTGGCTGGGTGTGTAATGCAGGGTGGCAGGCGCGGACGAGCGGCTAAGGCGGTTGTGCTCTCGCAGGCCAATTCGGGGACCAACTGATGGCAGGTGCCCGCAGCCTTACGGCGACCACGATCACGGGTCTGTTCTGGACTTCCGTCGCCAAGGGCGCACAGGCGATCGTGCAGTTGCTGGCAATGCTGGTGCTGGCGCGGCTGTTGTCGCCGCAGGAGTTCGGCCTGTTTGCCGCAGCACTGGTGATAGCGGGGTTCAGCGCCATCTTTTCAGAGCTTGGCGTCAGCGCGGCAATCGTTCAGCGCCCGGTCCTTGAGGCACGGCACATAAGGTCGGGCTTTACCCTGTCGGTGATCGTGAGCCTGATCGTCGGCCCGCTGGTCTTTCTTTCGGCGGATGCCATTGCCGGTTTCTTCAAGCTTCCGGCGCTGGCAGATGTGGTGCGCCTGATGTCGATCGGTTTCCCGCTGCAGGGGATTTCGACGGTGGCGCAGTCGATGGCGCAGCGCGGTTTTCGGTTCAGCTGGCTGGCGTCCGTTGACGCCGGGGCGTTTGCATTCGGTTTCCTTGTTGTCGCTCCAGTGCTGACGTGGCTGGATTTCGGGGTGTTTGCGCTGGTCGGCGCCTATCTGGCACAGCAGACCGTCCGAACGCTGGTTCTGCTTTATGGTTCGCCGCATGAAAAGAAGCCGATGTTCGAGCGGCGGGCGATTGGCGAGCTTTTGTTCTTTGGCACGGGCTTTTCGCTGGCCAAACTGGCCAACTATTTCGCAACCCAGGTCGACAATCTGGTTGTCGGGCGATGGCTTGGGGCGTCGGCGCTTGGCCATTATTCCTATGCCTATCAACTGATGGCCTCGCCCGCGACGCTGTTTGGCCAGATCCTGGACCGGGTGCTTTTCCCAACCATGGCGAGTGTCCAGCATGAGCCGGCGCGGCTGATGCGGGCCTATCGCAGCGGCGTGTTCGCCTGCTCGACCGTGATCTTGCCGGTCAGCGCGGTCATCGCGATTCTTGCCCCCGAGATCGTCCTGGTCCTGCTGGGGCCGGTCTGGGCGGATGTGGCGGTGCCGCTGCGGATTCTGGCGTTCGGAATGCTGTTCCGGACAAGCTACAAGATCAGCGACACGCTGGTGCGCGCCACCGGCGCGGTCTACGCCCGGGCGTGGCGTCAGGTGATCTTTGCGGCGGCAGTATTCCTGGGTGCGCTGGTCGGGCAAAACTGGGGGCTGGGAGGCGTGGCAGTCGGTGTCGTTCTGGCGCTTGCCATCAACTTTCTGATGATGGCGCAGCTTAGCCTGCGTCTGTCGGGCATGCCGTGGCGTGCTTTTGTGGAACTGCATGTGGCCGGGATCGTGCTTGCGTTGATCGTGGGTGCGGGCAGCCTTGCCACCGCGACCTGGTTGCGGGACGCCGGAGCCGGACCCTTCTGGGTGGCCTGTGGCACCACGCTGGTGGCGGCACTGCTTTTGCCGCTGTTTGTCATTGCGCGGCCGCAGTTGTTTCTTGGACCGGACCGGGCCCATATTTTGAGCGTCCTCGCCACGATCGTGCCCGTCAGGGTGCGCAGTGGCATCGTTTTTTTCCAAGGCAGAGAATAATGATGAACAACATTGTAATCAAAGAGAGCGACCTTTCGCCACAAGTCCTGACCCGCCAACCTGAGCCCGCGCCCGATGACAGCCTGGCTGTGACCCGGGCCTTGTTCGAGCGCTTGCACGCAGCCCAGCTGCGCTATTGTCACTGGAAGAGCAACGAGCATGTCGGTGCCGGGATGCAGGGTCTTACCGATCTTGATGTGCTTGTCGAACGGGGGCGCGGCGACGATCTGCAGCGCATTCTGGCCGACAGCGGTTTTCGCCGTTTTCAGGCGACGGCCCTTACGGCCTATCCGGCGGTCGAGGACTATCTTGGCTTTGACGAGGTGACCGGGCGGATCGTGCATCTTCACCTGCATCACCGGCTCACGCTTGGACAAAAGCACCTGAAGGGTTACCGGTTGCCATGGGAAGAGGCGGTTCTTGCCTCCTGCACGCTTGATCCCGAGCACGGGCTGTATGTCGCGGCGCCCGAGATGGAGTTGCTGCTGCTTGTGGTGCGGGATGCGCTGAAGCGCCGGCTGCGGTCGCGTGTGGCCATGTGGTTTGGCCGTGTTCCCGCGAAGGGCGATTTCGCGCGGGAGTTCGCGTGGCTGGTCGAGCGGACCACGCCAGCGGCGGTGGTTGGGCTGGCGGTCGTTCTGATCGGGGCCGAGGCCGTGGCGCCGCTGCGCCGCATTCTGGAGAGCGGCGCGCGCCCGCAGGACATGATGAGCTTTGCCGCCGTGGTGCGGCCTGCCCTCAGGCTGCACCGGACCTACGGACGCCTCACGGCCGCCCTTCTGATGCCGATCAGAGAGGCGTTCTGGGCGCTTGGGGGGCTCAGCCGCAAGCGCTTTCACTGGGCGGTTCCACTGCGCCGCATTTCACCGCGCGGCGGTGTCGTCGTGGCCTTCCTTGGCTCTGACGGGGCGGGCAAGTCCACGCAATGCGCCGGCACGGTTGCCTGGCTGAGCGAGAAGCTCGATGTCGTCCCGGTCTATTTCGGAAGCGGTGACGGCCCGTCGTCGCTGGTGCGGATGCCGCTGAAGATCGCGCGCCGTCTGTTCGAGCGCAACACGCCGGGTGCCAATGCGAGCGGTAAGTCAAGCAAGAACCGCACAGGCTGGCGCGGGCGGATCCGGGGCGTCGCGATGGTTTTCTGGGCCCTGAGCCTGAGCCTTGAAAAGCGGGGCAAGCTGCGCCAGATGGTCCGCGCCCGAAACCGCGGGCTGATCGTCATCTGCGACCGCTTTGCCCAGAACCAGTTCGAAGGGTTCAATGACGGCAGGTTGCTGGGCAAGCTTGCCCATTCGCGCTGGCGTCTTGCCCGGGCACTGGCGGCATGGGAGGCGCGGCCCTATGAGGATGCACAGCTTGAAGCCCCCGATCTGGTGATCAAGCTCGTTGCCTCGACCAATGTGGCGCTGTTTCGTCGCCCCGAGATGACCGCCGAGGAAATCAATCGCCGGATCGACGCAGTCCGCTCCATCCGTTTTCCGGACCAGACCCAAGACGCCGAGGTCAACGCAGACCAGCCGCTTGAGGCAGTCACCCGGTCCGTACGTCGTTTGATCTGGGGAGTGCTTTGATGTTTCTTGGGCTGATGTCCTTTGCTGTGAGGCTTGGCAAGCCGATCATTACCGCCGCAGCCGGGCTTGGCCGCTGTCTTGAGGCCGGAATGCTGCTGGTGCTGGTCGGTCTGCCGGGCGCGCTTGCAGCGGACGAATACCATCTGGCCCCCGGCGATGTGCTGAAAGTGATGATCGTCGGCGAGCCGGAACTGACGGTCGAGGTGCCGATCGAAATGGATGGCACGGCCTGGTTCCCGCTGGTCGGCGCGATTGCTGCCGGTGGTGAGACACTGGCTGAGGTCCGCAGCCAGACCGCCGACGCCTATGTCACGATGAGCCTGAGCCGTCCGGTCGTCTCTGGCACCGGGCAGCCGCAGATCATCGACACCAACCAGGTGTTGATCACGGTGGCCGCCTACCGGCCGATCTATGTCACAGGCGACGTCGTGGCGGTCGGCGAAGTCCCCTACCGGGCGGGCCTGACGCTGCGCCATTTGCTTGCGGTTGCGGGCAATCTGGCATCGCGCGGCCGTTCGGGACCGGCCACCGCTGGCGAGATCGAGGCCGCCGCCACCGCGCTTGCGCATGAATACGCCCAGATCTGGCGCCAGAAGGCGTTCCTGAGCACGGACACGCCTGCGGATTTCGACAGGATCTTTGTGACCAAGGGCTCGGAGTTTGAAGATCTGGTGGCTGTCGAGCGGTCGATCCTCGCGGAAACGCGTGCCGACCTTGACGCCCAGAAGCAGAGCGCCAGGGGTGAGATCTCCAGAATCGAGGACCGCATCGCCGTCCTGATCCAGCAGAAGGAAGCCGAGACGGAAGGCTTCACGATCGACGAGGCCGACCTTGCAAAGGTGCAGGAGCTGTTCTCGCGCAATCTGGTGCCGGCGTCCCGGCTGACCGAGGTGCGTCGTGCCAACCTCGTCACGGCAAGCCGGGTGTTCCAGATCGAGGTGGCCCTGGAGAGCGCCCGGGGTCAGGTCGCGACGCTGGAGGCCGATATCCTCGCCGTTGACAGTGATGCGCGGGTCAGGGCGTGGAAGGATCTGGGCGAAGCGATCACGCGGGTTCAACAGCTGCGGGCAGATCTGGAAACGCTGGTGTCGAGCGCAGGCGGAAACCAGTTGGCCGGTCTGTTGCCGGAAGCGGCCAGTGTCATCGTCACCCGGGACGGCACAACCCTCGCCGCGGGCGAGACGTCGCCGTCACTCGCGCTGATGCCGGGCGATATCGTCGAAATTCATCATCTGCGATTTGGTACGAGTGCGCCGGATGCAGCCGGAGAGGCAAACCAGTAATGAACCGCACCCAGCATATCAAAGAGCCGCTTGACGTGGTCTGGCGTGACGGCCCGCCAAGCCTGAAAACCTTTATCGCGATGGTTCGGCGGCAGGCGCCGGTGGTTTTGCTTTGCATCGCCGCCAGCATCGTCATTGCAATGATATCCATCGTCTTTGCCGAGCCCTTGTACACGGCGCGGGTCTCGCTTTCCCTCGACGCGGATGGGGGGGGCGATGCGCCGAGGTCCGATGTCGTCACGGCGATCGACCTGGATACCCATGTGGCGCTGATCCGCTCGGACAACACCACGGCCGAGGTGATCCGCGCGCTTGAGCTTGACAAGCAGCCGGAGTTCACGCCGGACCGCAGTGCGGTCGGCTCCATGGTTGACGGCTTGCGCTCTGTGTTGGGGCTGGGCGCGGACGGCAGCGAGCCGGTTGATCCGATGCTGTCGGTGATCAACAAGGTGCGGGACAGCCTGAAAGTTGCCCGGAACGGCAACACGAGGGTGCTTGATCTGCAATACACCTCGAAATCGCCGGCCCTTGCCGTTGCGATCGTTGACGCTTTTGCGCGCACACATATCGACAGCATTACCTCGCGCGAGGAGGGTTCCACCGCGCGCAGGATCGGCCGCCTGAACCTGCGGGCCGAGGACATGCAGAAGAAGGCGGCGGATGCCGGCGCGCGCATCCGCCAGATCCTGCACGACTCCGGTCTGTTCACCGCCGATCCGCAGGAACTGGAGGGGCGGATTTCGGTGCTGCGCGAAGAGCTTTCCGCGCGTGAGGCCAAAGTTGCGGCGCTTACGGCCAAGCTTGCGGCCTACACGGACACTGAGCAGAGCAGCGACGTGACCGCGATAGACACGCTGGAGGGGCGGCAGCTGCTTGCCGAACTTGCGGCGGCAAAGCAGCGTCTGAGCGATGTCCGCCAGGCGGCTGATCCCAATGCCAATCTGGTGAGCACGACGGAGAACCGCATCAAGAACCTGGAGGCCAGCCTGCGGCAGGAAATACGCTTTGCAGCGCGGGCGATCGAGGTCGAGCGCGCGGTGACAGAAGCCGAAAAGGACAACATTGTCAGCCAGATCCAGCAACTGGGCGACTATGTTGTGAGCGACTCGTGGGCTGAACTGGAAGCTGTTCGCCAGAAGAAGATCTTCTACGACGGCATGTATCAGGACTATCTGACGTTGCTGGAGGGTGCGGGTCGCGAGAGGCAGAACCGGCCCGACCTTCGTATTGTCGCCGATGCGTTGACGCCCACATTGCCAAGTTCGCCCAACATCAAGGTTTGGCTGGCAATTGCCGTGAGCTTGGCCACGCTGGTTGGAATCGGCATAGCTGCGATCCGAGAATGGAACCGGAATGAGCGGCCGAGGGCGTAGCCAAACGCCTGTGGGAGGTGCCGGGCGGGCAATGCCCGCGCCGGGGCAGGCGGAGACGCTGTTCTTTGCCCAGTTGCCGGTCACGCTTGCACTGGTCTTTCTGTATGCGCTTCCGGTCCCCGGTCTTGTCAGCCTGCCCGAAGGGGCATCGCTTGCGCTGGTGACGATGCTGGTGTCATTGCCGATCTGGTATTGGGCGGCGCAAGCGCGGATGTCACCGTTTGATGCGACCGCCACACGGGCCATCGTCGTCGTTCTGTCCTGCGCCGGTTTTCTGATCTTCTGGTCGCTGCTTTCGATCGTCGGGGCAGAGGCGCCGATGCGGGCCAGCCGCTATCTTGCCACGCTCGTCGCGGCCTTCGCGCTTTACTTCATGGTGCGGGGAACCGTTACGCGGCCGCACATCGCCCGTTATGTCGATGCGCTGGCCTTGGGGTTGGCGGCGACTGCGGCTGTCAGTCTTCTTGCCTACGAGGTCGGCGGTCTGCACGAAATCATCTTCAGGGGCACCGACCGGGCCGCCGGGTTTTTCAAGAATCCAAATCAGTTCGGCATGGCGATCTCGACCGCGATACCGGCCGTGCTTGCCTTGATGCTGTCGGAGCAGCGGCGCAGGCCCCTGAGGGTGGTTTACCTGATCCTGATGCTGCTGGGTCTGGTCGCGTCCGGCTCCAAGACCAACTTTCTGCTGGCCTGGGCATCGATTCTTGTGGTGGTCAGCTGCTATTCCTGGATTTACAACACCGGCTCGCGCAGGGTCGGGATGATGGTCATGTCGGTCGCCGGCAATCTGGTGTTCGCGGGGCTGGGGATTTTCGCCCTCACCCTGCTCAATCCACGGGCGCTGGCGATCATGATGGAATTCTTTGGCGGCGACGGCGAGGTCGACTCGCTGCTGACCCGCAGCTATCTCTGGACCTACAGTCTGGATCAATTCCTGATTGACCCGGTCTTTGGCCAGGGTGCCGGGCAGCGCCTCGACATCTTCTATCGGGAGGCTGACGTCTCGCACAGCCACAACGTTCTGCTCGATTACATGCGCACGCTTGGCGCACCCGGACTGTTCGCCGTTTCGGTGATGATCGGGACTGTCGTGATCGTCTGCCTGCAGACAACGGGCCGGGCGCTGCATTCAGGGCGCGGGGCACCGGCCGACCGGATGATTTGCCTTGGGCTGTCGTTGAGCTGCCTCAGCTACGTCGCGGCAAACATGTCGAGCGACTCGTTCGGCCCCTCGACCAGCCCCTTCTTCTGGATCTTTGCCTACCTTTCTTTCGCCGCGCGAAGCCTGATGCGCCCGCTTCCCGCAGCCGGCATGCGACCGCGCCAGCAACCCGACGTGCCCAGCTTTGGCCGCTTTCCCGACCTCATGCCGCAGGCAGCCTTTGATACTGCGGGCCGTTCCTCATCGCTGTCCGGCAGGCTTTGGATGGCCCTGTGGCTGATCCTGATCGGGGCGGCCCTGATACTGGCTTTGTCCGTGATGTGATCCGGGCCACCCGTTATCCCGGAACATCGTCCGGGACCCTCTGACCGGAGCTGTCCTCAACGCCACGGACGCAATCGCAGTCCCTGCAGGCGGTGTGATCGCCATGGTGAGACCCCACATTTAGGCGGCATCCCGCCACTTGACCGCCAAGGGCGCGGCGGCATTCCGCCCCCGGCGGCTTGCTGCCTCAGATGTGCCATTATTGGGGCTTTTGCTCTGCTCCCGTTCCCCTATGGGTGTCGACTGGCAATGGCCAACCAACCGAAGTCAAGCGAGCAGCTTCAACAGAAGAGGAATCTCACATGCCTGAAGTGATCACACTCACGGCCGACTATGGGTACGAAGCTTACAAGATATCCGGGCTTACCTACGCCACGATTGACGCAACCGACGCCAGTTGGATCGTGGCGAACATCGGGGCCCAGACCAATCCTTATCCGGTATCGGTGCGCGACAGCGTCAATGTCACCCTCATGGGTGGGACCATCGCCGGGCAGGTTTCGCTTACTCTCGACTGGGTGGATGCCTATGTGAATTCCGCGGCACTCTATGCACGGGATGTCGACAACATACAGATCCAGGACTGGACAGTCTCGCAGACCTGGGACGCCATTCGCATTAGCGGCAGCGGGTCGGACACGTTCACAATCGACAATGTCTGGCTTACCAATGTGCGAGATGACGGGATCGAGAATGACAACGGCCTGACTGGAACCCTCAGCAACAGCCTTTTTGACGGGGTCTTTGTCGGGATCAGCCTTGCGGACAGCGACACCGGCGACAAGACGGGCAACGTCGTGACACTGGACAACGTCCTGATCCGCATGGAGTCTTTCCAGTACAAGGGCGAGTTGACCCATCAGTCAATCTTCAAGGTGGAGGCAGGCGTCAGCCCGGCCTTGAACATCCATGACAGCATTTTTGCCATCGAGGATGTCAATCACAGGGGGCAGAGCCGGCTTGCAATCGCATGGGACAGCGTGATTTCGGCGTCGAACAACTACTTCCTGAATCTCTCGGATGTTCCGCTGCCCAAGGATTACCCCAAACCGCCGGCCGGCTTCATCATCCTGCAAGGTGCCGAGGCCCGGGCGTTCTGGCAGAGCGCGCGCAACGACTGGGTTGCCGAGCACAACCAGACCATTGCCACGGGCGCGGTCATCACAGGCACGGCTTCGCCGGACACCCTGATCGGAACCGCCCTAAGCGAGCGCATGGACGGACTGCGTGGCAATGACGATATGTCGGGATTGGCCGGCGAGGACAGGCTGTCGGGGCTCAAGGGCAACGATATTCTGCGCGGTGGTGCCAACGAGGACATGCTGAATGGCGGCGAGGGCAATGACCTTCTTGTCGGCGGAGACGGTGCGGACAGGTTCGTTTTCCGCGCAATGGGCGCTGATCACATCAAGGATTTTGCCCTTGGCATAGACACGCTTGAGATCAGCAAGACCCTGACCGGTGGCTTGACCGATACCGGGCAAATCATCAGTGCCTTTGCGTCCGTCGTCGGCTCGGACGTCATTTTGAACTTCGGCCACGGCAATTCCATCGTGCTGGCTGGGGTCGGATCAACCAGCGGCTTGAGCGGTGATCTGATGATCTTCTGAACCGGGCACGCCGACCCGCGTGCACGAATTGGCGGGGGGCGTCGTCCCCCGCTGGGCGGCCCTTGCAGCACAGTCAGGCGTACCCGGCCAATTCATCTTTTGGTTGTATTTCATCTGCCGTATTCTATCGCTGGCCCCGCCCTTAATTGGACCCGATCAGCACGTTCAAAGAATTCCATATTCCGCCAATAGAATTGTCGAAGGGATCGCATTCGCCTGCGCTCTTACCGCTTTGCCATGCAAGAAAAGTATGTATAGCTTGGACTTATCAAAAAAAGAGTGAGCGATTCCCTCTCAACATGGTGGAGTGTCGAAATGGCGTATTACGGTGGAACATCCAGTGCGGATTCGCTGTCCGGGGATGCAGCCGACGATCTCATTGAGGGTTTTGCAGGCAACGACACCCTCTTTGGACAAGACGGGATCGACACGCTTTTTGGCGGCTTTCAAAACGACGAACTCTTTGGTGGCGGTGGCAACGACAGCCTTTCCGGCGAGGCTGGCGTCGACCTGCTTTCCGGCGATGCTGGCGAGGATGTCCTGTTCGGCGGTGGAGGCAACGACACCCTTTTGGGCCTGTCCGAGAACGACATCCTTTCGGGTGGGGCAGGCGACGACGAAATTGACGGCGGAACCGGTGACGACGAGATTTATGGCGGGGCTGACAACGACACGATAACCGGGGGTGCTGGCAATGACAGCATCAAAGGCGATCGTGGAGATGACCTGCTCAATGGCGAAGATGGCGACGATATCTTTGACGCCGGAGACGGCAACGACAGCCTTTACGGTGGTGTCGGCGACGACAGGCTTTTCAGTGACGGCGGCGATGACACCCTTTACGGCGGAATTGGCGACGACAGTCTGGTCGGGGGCGATGGCAATGACCGGCTGGAAGGCAATACCGGCAACAATACGATCGACGGGGGCATTGGCAACGACACCCTGATCGGCTGGACCGCTCGAGATACCATTTATGGCGGCAACGGCGACGACAGTGCCGTCGGCGGGGCAAGCGGGGACGAGCTGAACGGTGGTGCCGGCAAGGACACCCTCTATGGTCTGGCCGACAACGACAAGCTTGGCGGCGATTTTGGCGACGACGTGCTTTATGGTGGCGCTGGCGACGATATCCTCGCTGGCGACGATGGCAACGACGGCCTCTTTGGCGGAGGCGGCACCGACAGGATCTTTGGTGGCAATGGCAACGACACATTCTTTGGCGGAAACGGCAACGACAGCCTTGTAGGTGGCGATGGCAACGGCAAGCTTGTGGGCGATGCCGGCGATGACACCTTGTCTGGCGGTGTCGGCGCCGACACTCTTTTCGGGGCGTTGGGAAGCGACAGGGTCTATGGGGGCGCAGACGACGACCAACTCCGTGGTGGCATTGGCGCGGACGAACTCAATGGCGGTACTGGCAACGATGTCATTTTCGGCAACGTCGACAATGACAGCCTCAGAGGCGATGCGGGCAACGACCTGCTTCACGGCGGCGACGGCAACGACCTTCTGAACGGCAGCGGCGACCAGGATTCGCTTTTTGGTGGCAATGGCGACGACATCATCAACGGCGGTGATCACGGCGACACCCTCGCGGGGGAGGTTGGCAACGACACGCTGGATGGCGGGGCGGGCAATGATGCGCTCAGGGGAGGAATTGGCACAGATACGGCGACTTACGCGAGTGCCGCCCTTGGCGTAACGGTCCGTCTGACCACGGCACTGGCCCAGAACACGGTTGGCGCCGGAACCGACATCTTGACCTCGATTGAGAACTTGCAGGGGTCCGCGTTCAATGACGTCCTGGCGGGCAACATCAACGCCAATTCCATTGGGGGCGGTGACGGAAACGATTTGCTCAAAGGCGGCCAAGGCAACGACACGGTGACCGGTGGGGCGGGCAACGACACGCTGATAGGCGGCGTGGGTGCCGACACCTTCATCGGCGGCGCCGGGACTGACTGGGCGCGGAGTACGACGGACGGCTCGGCCGACGTGTTTGTGTTCGCCTCGATCAGCGACAGCGGCATTGGCGTCGTCCGCGACAGGATCTCAGGTTATGAGGCCGGCGTGGATCAGATCGACCTCAGGGCGATCGACGCAGACACCGTTCTCGCCGGTCATCAGGCTTTGACATTCACCGGAACATCGGCAACGGCAAACTCGGTCTGGTATATGGTGTCAGGCGCCGACGTGGTCGTGCGGCTGGATGTCACCGGAGACAGGGTCGCTGACTTTGCAGTTCTGATCAAGAATTGCGCCGGCCTGACCGCGACGGATTTCATTCTCGATGATATCTTCTGATCCGGACTACTCAAGGCTGGTCCAGTTTGCCCGCCACGGCAAGAACCGCTCGGTGAGGAAGGCTGGGCCAACGCCGCCATCCGGCGCGCGATGCCGGGGTTGTCACGTCTTCTTCCCATTCGGGACCCGACCGAGTCCAGACCTTATCCAAGAAGAAGGCGTGGCCTTTCGACGCGCCGGACCTTGCAAAAACGCCATCACCATCTTGCGAGACTGCCGGCGTTGAAACCACAAACGCCAGAAGGGTCAATGCC
>JANMCI010000210.1:0-10020 GCA_031361245.1 Rhodobacterales bacterium | reverse complement strand
CCTGATGACCCAGCCGCAGGTTCTGATGCTGGACGAACCCACCGCGGGTGTCTCGCCCATCGTGATGGACGAGCTTTTCGACCGCATCATCGAGGTCGCCCGCACGGGCATCTCGATCCTGATGGTCGAACAGAACGCCCGCCAAGCCCTTGCGATTGCTGACAAAGGCTTTGTCCTTGTCCAGGGCGCCAACCGCTTCACCGACACCGGAGCGGCCCTTCTGGCCGACCCCGAAGTCCGCCGTTCGTTTTTGGGCGGGTGAGAGATGCAGATGCTAAGAATCGCCACCATATGTTCGACCGCGCTGGTGGGCTGCACCACAGATACGGTTTCCTATAGCTGCGCCGTCGGTCTGTGCACGGGTGCATCGGGCCATTATGTCGATCCCGATGTGATCGACCCCGAAACGCCAGCCGAGATTGCCGCCTATCCTGTCTACTGCCGGATGACTGTTGACGCCGCGGCGATGACCGCGCCCGAAAAGCCGTTCCTCTTTCGGCTCCACTATGAAGACCCAAACGACCTTTCCCTCTTTGCCTATTCCGACCGCGGCTCCGACTCCATGGCCAGCTTCCGCCGCGTTGACGACGGCCAAACCATACGTTTCATCGGAGACGACGGCGGTGACCTACCGCCTGATGTCCTTTCAATCTTCCAAGACAAACAGTCTAGTTTCATCGCCCACACCAAGCGCGATTACGGCCAACCCGCGAAAGGCGGCAACATAGTGACAACGACCTATTTGGGAAGCTGCATCCTAGGGGGAAATAGCCGATGAACTTCCTCAACGCCCTCGTTGCCTTCCTCAACTTCGTCGTGGTCCCTGCCCTGTCGTATGGCTCGCAACTGGCCATCGGGGCGCTGGGGGTCACGCTGATCTTTGCCGTGCTGCGGTTTTCGAACTTCGCCTGGGGCGACACGATGGCCTTTGGCACCACGCTGACCATTCTCTTGACCTGGTGGTTCACCTCGATGGGCATCTCGGGCGGCCCGCTGCCCACGGCCCTGCTCGCCCTGCCCTTCGCCTTTGTCGGCACGGCGGCCCTGATGCTGATCACCGACAAATGGGTCTATCAGTTCTACCGCCGACAAAAGGCCAAGCCGATCATTCTGGTGATCGTCTCGGCGGGTGTCATGTTCGTGATGAACGGGCTGGTCCGCCTGATCATTGGCACGCAGGAGCAGAACTTTGCGGATGGAGAACGTTTTGTGCTGTCAGCCCAGCAGTTCAAGGACTGGACCGGGCTGGCCGAAGGGCTGGCGATCAAGACCACGACGGCGGTGACGCTGGTCACCGCGCTGGTCACCATGGCCGCCCTGTTCTGGTTCCTGCAAAAGACCCGCACCGGCAAATCGATGCGGGCCTTCAGCGACAACGAGGATCTGGCGCTGCTCTCTGGCATCAACCCTGACCGGGTGGTGCAGGTGACCTGGGTGATCGCAGCTGCGCTGGCCGTGATCGCGGGCACGATGTACGGCCTGGACAAATCCTTCAGGCCCTTCATCTATTTCTCGATGCTGCTGCCGATCTTTGCGGCGGCGGTCGTGGGCGGCCTCGGCTCGCCACTGGGCGCAGTGGCAGGGGCCTATGTCGTGGCATTCAGCGAGATCGTCGTCACGTATGCGTGGAAAAAGGTGCTGGGCTATGTCCTGCCTGCCGAATGGGCGCCCGACAGTCTGATGCAGCTTTTGTCCACCGATTACAAATTCGCGGTCAGCTTCTCAATCCTGATCATCGTGCTGCTGTTCATGCCGACCGGCCTGTTCAAGGGGAAATGACATGACGCGCAACCTCATGCTGTTTGTCGGTGTGGCGGTGCTGTACATCCTGACGGGGTTCCTCTTGTCGTGGAACGTCAGCCTGAACATCCTGAACATAGGCCTGCTGTCCGCCATCATGGCGCTGGGCGTCAACATGCAGTGGGGCTATGCCGGTCTGTTTTCGACCGGGATCGTGGGTTCGGTGGCGCTGGGCGGCGTGGCCGTGGTGATCATCAACGGCGAACCCGTGCCCGAAGCCTTCGTCGCGGGCGGCTGGCGGCTGATCCTTGCCCTGGCCGTGGCCGTCGCCGTGATCGCGGCCGCCGTCATCACCTACAAGAGGATGGCCGCCGGACGGACCCGCAACCTGTTGATTGCCGCCATCCTGATCAGCGGCTTTTTCCTTTATCGTGAGATCTTTGACCCGGCTGTCGAAGCGATCGAGGCTTTCAACGCGGCCACAGTCGGCAATATCGGCGGGTTTGGCTGGAATTCGATCTGGGCCTGGCCCGTGGGCGGTCTTTTTGCCGCCATCGCGGCCTGGGCGATCGGCAAGACGGCGCTCGGCCTGCGGTCGGATTATCTGGCCATCGCCACGCTTGGAATTGCCGAGATCGTCATCACCGCCATCAAATCCGAGGATTGGCTGGCGCGCGGCGTCAAGAACTTCATCCACCTCAAGCGCCCGTGGCCGGTGCCTTATGAGGTTGATCTGCAGGCCAGCCCGGACTTTCTGGCGTTTTGCCAGAATTGGGGGCTGGACCCGGTCACGGCATCGACCATCGGGGTCAAGCTCATCTATGCCGCGATGTTCACCATCGTCCTGATGCTCTTCATCTGGCTTCTGCAGCGGGCGCTGAATTCCCCTTGGGGCCGGATGATGCGGGCGATCCGCGACAACGAGGTTTCCGCCGCCGCCATGGGCAAGGACGTGACGCGCCAGCACCTCCTCATCTTCATCCTCGGCTCGGCCGTGGTCGGGGTTGCCGGTGCCATGTACACCTCGATGAACACCCAGCTTGTGCCGGGCGAGTATTCGCCGCTGCGCTTTACCTTTCTCGTCTGGATCATGGTGATCGTCGGCGGGTCGGGCAACAACTGGGGATCGGTTCTGGGCGGGCTGTTGGTCGGCTGGCTGTGGCTGATCGTGGACAATGCCGGGCCGATCGTGATGGGGGCGGTCACCGCGGGCATGGCCGACGGGCCGCTGAAATCCCACTTCATCGACATGGCGCCGCAGATGCGCCTGTTGACGCTGGGGGTGGCGCTGCTTCTGGTCCTGCGTTTCAGCCCGCGCGGCCTGCTGCCCGAGAAATAGCCCGCGACGCATGATCCATGTGCGACATCTCATGTCGCAAGCCTGCGTGACCGCCACGACTTGGCCCGGCACATTGCAACCAGTTCTGGCAGGAGTTCCGCTATGAAAACCCATACCCGCGTTCTGGTCATCGGCGGCGGCGTCGTCGGCTGTTCGGTTCTGTATCATCTGACCAAGCTCGGCTGGTCCGATGTCATGCTGGTGGAACGGTCCGAGCTGACCTCCGGCTCGACATGGCACGCGGCAGGCGGCTTTCACACTCTGAACGGCGACACCAACATGGCGGCGCTGCAAGGCTATACGATCCGCCTTTACAAAGAGCTCGAGGCGATCACCGGCATGTCCTGCGGACTGCATCATGTCGGCGGCATCACACTGGCCGACACCAGAGAGCGGTTTGACATGCTGCGCGCCGAACGCGCCAAGCACCGCTACATGGGGTTGGACACCCGGATCCTGACGCCGAAGGAAGTCGTCGAGATGACGGACGGCATGGTCAATGTCGAGGGCGTGATCGGCGCGCTCTTTGACCCGCTGGACGGCCATCTCGATCCGTCCGGCACCACCCATGCCTATGCCAAGGCAGCGCGGATGGGCGGAGCAGAGATTGTATTGCACAACAGGGTGTTGGAAACCAATCCTCGCGCGGATGGCTCATGGGAGGTCGTGACGGAAAAGGGCACGATCATCGCCGAACACCTGGTCAACGCGGGCGGGCTCTGGGCGCGCGAAGTTGGGGCCATGGCCGGGGTCTATCTGCCGCTGTTGCCGATGGCGCACCAATACCTTGTCACCGACGACATCCCCGAGATCGTGGCCCGCGGCGGTCGCGAATTTCCCCATGTGATCGATCCGGGTGGCGAATCCTACCTGCGGCAGGAGGGTCGCGGCTTTGTCATCGGCTTTTATGAAAAGCTGGCCGAGGGCTGGTCGCTGGATCAGACGCCGTGGGGCTTTGGCCATGAGTTGTTGCAGGACAACCTCGACAAAGTGGCCGAATCCATCGAATTCGCCTATCGCCGCTTTCCGGCGCTGCAGCGCACCGGCATCAAGCGGGTGATCCACGGCCCCTTCACCTTTGCCCCGGACGGCAACCCGCTGATCGGCCCGGTGCAGGGCTTGCGCAACTATTGGTCGGCCTGCGCCGTCATGGCGGGCTTTTCGCAGGGTGGCGGCATGGGCCTGTCGCTGGCGCAATGGATCATCCATGGCGAGGTCGAGCGTGACCCGCGGGGTTTTGACGTCAGCCGCTTCGGCACGTGGACCACGCCGGGCTACACCGTGCCCAAGGTGATCGAGAACTATCAGATGCGCTTCTCGGTCGGCTACCCGAACGAAGAACGCCCGGCCGCCCGGCCCTTCCGCACCACTCCGATGTATGACACCAACAACGCCCTGCGCGCCGTCTGGGGTCAGCAATTCGGGCTGGAAGTGGTCAATTACTACGCCCTGCCTGGCGAGCCGACCTATGAGACGCCGACTTTCAAGCGGTCGAACGCATGGGAGGCGACGCGGCAAGAGGTCATGGCGGTGCGCGACAGCATCGGCATCAACGAATTGCAGAACTTCGGCAAATACATCGTGCGGGGCAAAGGGGCGCGCGCCTGGCTGGACCGGATCATGGCCGGTGCCATTCCAAAGCCGGGCCGCCTGTCGCTGACGCCGATGCTGGCCCATTCCGGCAAGATAATCGGTGATTTCACCGTGTCCTGCCTTTCGGAAACCGAGTTCCAGATCACCGCCTCTTACGGCGCGCAGGGCTGGCATTACCGCTGGTTCGAACAGAACATGGGCGCCGATGTGACCGTCGAAAACGTGTCCGACAGCCGGTCAGGCTTTCAGATCGCCGGGCCCAATGCGCGTAAAGTTCTGGAAAAGGTAACGCGGTCAGATGTTTCCGCGGCGTCCTTCAAGTTCATGGATGTGCGGCGCATGACCGTCGGCATGGCCAACTGCCTCGTGCAGCGGGTCAGCTATACCGCTGATCTGGGCTATGAGATCTTCTGCGACCATATGTCGGTCCGGCATCTGTGGGACACGCTGATGGCGGCCGGGGCCGAGTTTGGCATCCGCCCCTTTGGCATGCGGGCGATGATGTCGCTGCGTCTGGACAAATGGTTCGGCTCCTGGGGCCGCGAATTCAGCCCCGACTACACGCCCTGCGAAACCGGGCTTGACCGCTTCATCCGCTGGAACAAGGACGCCGACTGGATCGGCAAGGCCGCGGCCACTGCCGAAAAGGCGGCGGGTCCCAAACGCAAGCTCGTCTCCTTCATCGTCGATGCCAAGGACGCCGATGTCGTGGCGTGGGAGCCGATCTGGCTGGACGGCGACGTCGTCGGCTGGTGCACCTCGGGCGGGTTCTCGCATTTCACCGGCAAGTCGCTTGCCCAGGGCTTTCTGCCCGCCGCCCGCGCCATTGACGGCACCGAGGTCGAGATCGAGATTCTTGGCGAAAAACGCAAGGCCCGTGTCCACCTGTCCCCACTCTTTGACGCCGATGGCGCGAGGATGCGCGGCTGATCCGATCAGCCGTCGCCGAATATCCTCGGAGGGGGGTGGACTCGACGGTGGGAAAACCATTGAGTCTCGGGGGTGGAAAATCCCCCGAGGGCAGTCACAGATGACACCGCTGACCATCCTTATCCCTGCTGCCGGCGCGTCGTCGCGGATGAAGGGCGCTGACAAGCTGCTGGAACTGGTCGAGGATCAGCCCCTGCTGCGCCGTCAGGTTCTGATGGCCCTGCCACTGGCTCCGGTGATTGTGACCCTGCGACCCGACGACCCCCGCGCACTGGTTTTGCAGGATCTGACGCTGACCATCCTGCCCGTCCCGGATGCTGCCACCGGGCTGTCAGCCTCGTTACGGGCGACCGCCAGGATGGTGCGGACGGCGCTGATGATCCTGCCCGCCGACATGCCGGCGCTGACCTCAGCGGACCTTGCGACCGTGATCGCCGCCTTCGATCAGGCGCCGCAGACCAGTCACCGCGGGGCAAGTGCCAACGGGACACCCGGCCACCCGGTCATCCTGCCGGCTCGCTATCTGCCCGAGATCATGCTGCTTTCCGGCGACAGCGGTGCGCGCAGCATTCTGGCCCGCGACGGTGTCACCCTTGTCCCGCTGCCCGCCGATCATGCCACGACAGACCTCGACACCCCAGAGGACTGGGCGCGCTGGCGGCGCTAGATCAAGCCGCCAGCAAGACCCGCGCTTCATGAGATTTCAGGGACAACCGCGCCGCCGGGAAACAGACCCCGCCCAACGCCATTGTCGGGAACAGCGCCTCGATCTCGGCCCGCTGATCTGCATCCAGATCGCCCAGAGTGCGCTCGGCCGGTTGAAAGCTTTCAGCCCACGCCCCGTCCGCTTCAATCAGTTCATGGGCGTCGAACATCAGATGCAGATAGGTGACGCCGCGGGTCAGAACCTGTTCCACGCCAGCAAGCACCGTCAGATGCGTCGCCGCCACCAGCACTTCATCCTCGCCGAACAGCATTTCGGCCCGCGCACCCTCGATCAGCATCCGGTGCTGCGGTGAGACCAGCATGTCGCGCGCCGGCAGACCAGCACCCAGCGCTCCCGCGGCAATCCTCACCGGTTGCAGCTTCGGCCCCGCGATCAGATCGGCAAGGTTCAGATCGCGCCGCCCAACCCAGCGCAGCGGCTGCAACCCGTGGTCGCGCGTCATGATCAGGTCGCCCACCGCAAGTCGTTCCACGCCCACAGGGCCGCGCGCCGTGGTGATCATTGTCCCCGGCGTAAAGCACGTCACGACCCGCTCGATGTTCGAGAAGTCCATCGACCCGACAACGGCACCAGAGGCGTCCAGGAAATCCACCCGCCCGTTTTCAGGGTTGGCCGGGTCATAGACCACGTTGGTCAGCGACCACCCCCACGCGCTCAGATCCAGCGTATCAAGGTCGCCGACATTCTCGCCGCCATCGGCGGTATCGCCTATTCCGCCCTGGAACGAGTCGTTCCCGGTTCCACCATAGATCGCGTCGCTGCCGTCTTCGACGGCAAAGTTCTCGTCACCCGCACCGCCATAAAGCGTGTCGTTGCCCAGACCGCCAATGAGGCTGTCATTGCCAGAACCGCCATAAAGAACATCATCACCTGAATCTCCTGAAAGGCTGTCGTCACCCAAATCGCCATAAAGCGTGTCACTGTCTGCGCCGCCGACAAGCTGGTCATTACCGTCGCCGCCATAGATCAGGTCCATGCCCGCATCACCGGTCAGCGTGTCATTGTCGTCCCCGCCGTAAAGCGTGTCACTTCCAGCGCCGCCAGACAGCAGATCCGCCCCGGCACCACCGCTCAGACTGTCATCGCCCGCGTCGCCGTAAAGGGTGTCATTGTCCGCCTCACCTGACACCTGGTCATTACCGTCGCCGCCATAGATCAGGTCAATGCCCGCATCACCCGACAGCGTGTCGTTGTCGGCTCCGCCGTAAAGCTGATCGTTCCCCGACCCGCCGGACAGCAGATCCGTCCCGGCATCACCACTCAGACTGTCATCGCCCGCGTCGCCGTAAAGCGTGTCATTGTCCGCCCCACCCGACACCTGGTCATTGCCATCGCCGCCATTGAGCAGATCATTGCCCGCATCGCCTGACAGCGTGTCGTTGTCGACACCGCCATAAAGCACATCATTGCCAAGGCCGCCGAACAGGCTGTCGTTGCCCGCGTCACCGGTCAGAGTATCATTGCCCTCGTCGCCATAAAGCGTCGAAGCCCCAGCCGAACCCCAAAGCCCGTCATCGCCAAGACCGCCGTAAACGGTGGACATGCCAAAGACGGTTCCCACCGACGTCGCGTTGATCGTGTCATTGCCGTCGCCGCCATAGACCAGATCGCTGCCGTCGCCATAGCTCAGAGTGTCATTGCCCGCGCCGCCATAGATCGTCTGATCGCCGCTCAGCCAGACCCCGTTCTCGTCGTCGACATAGTCGTCGCCGTCGCCGGCATAGATCAGGTCATTGCCCGTGCCGAACCAGATCGAGTCGTTGCCGGTTCCGCCGTCGATCGTGTCAATGCCGGCGCCGCCATAAAGACTGTCGCTGCCCGCATCGCCGGCAAGGTAATCGTCACCTGCATCGCCATAGACGCTGTCCTGATCGGCCCCGCCATAGAGGCTGTCGTTGCCGTCGCCACCGTACAGGACGTCATTGCCCGCATCGCCGGTCAGCGTGTCGTTGCCCGCATCGCCATAGACGGTGTCCTGATCCGCGCCGCCTGCGACACTGTCGTTGCCGGTGCCGCCGTAAAGTAGATCGTTGCCCGCGTCACCCGAAAGGGTGTCATTGTCGGCCCCGCCGTACAGCGAGTCGTTGCCGCTGCCGCCGATCAGGCTGTCATTGCCCGCATCGCCCGACAGGCTGTCATTGCCGTCGCCGCCATAGATCAGGTCATTGCCTGCCTCGCCCGACAGGCTGTCATCGCCGATGCCGCCATAGACCGAATCATTGCCAGCACCGCCCAGCACGCTGTCATTGCCCGCGTCGCCGCTCAGGCTGTCGTCGCCGATGTCGCCCAACAAGGTGTCATTGTCGGCTCCGCCCGCGACGGTGTCATTGCCGCTGCCGCCCAGCAGGTTGTCGTTGCCCGCGTCGCCGCTGATGCTGTCATTGTCGGCGCCGCCGTCCAGCATGTCGCTGCCCGCGCCGCCGAACATCACATCATTGCCGGCGCTGCCATAGAAGCTGTCATTGCCTGACCCGGCGCGCAGGGTGTCATTGCCCGCCAAACCGTCAATCGTGATGCCGACGGTCAGAACCGTCGCGTCCAGACTGTCGTTGCCTGCGGTCAGCACATAGCGTTCGATGTTGCTGAAGGTGGCGGTGTCGCTGCCCGAGACCACAGTGCCGGCCTCGGCCCCGGTCAGGGTGACATTGACGCCTGCCGCGATGCCGGACATGTCCAGCGTGTCGCCATTGGCCTCACCCAATTCGTTGCCGTCGATGCGGTCGCTGCCAAAGCCGGTGGACAGCATGAAGGTGTCGTCGCCGTCGCCGCCCGCAAGGTTGTCATTGCCCGCGTCGCCATAGATCGTGTCATTGCCCGCGCCGCCGTCAACGGCGTCATTGCCGGTGCCACCATACAGAAGGTCATTGCCCGCGTCGCCCGTCAGGCTGTCATTGCCCTGATCGCCATAGACCGTGTCCCGGTCATCGCCACCCGAGACGGTGTCGTTGTCGGCGCCGCCATACAAGAGGTCATTGCCCGCCTCACCCGCCAGCGTGTCATCCCCGGCGCCACCAAAGAGTGAATCCTGCCCCGTACCGGCCAACAGGCTGTCATTGCCCGCATCGCCGCTGAGGCTGTCGTCACCGGCCTCGCCAAACAGCGTGTCATTGCCGTCGCCACCATGAACCTGGTCATTGCCGTCACCGGCATAAACCCGGTCGTTGCCCGCGTCGGCGTACAACGTGTCCTGATCGGCCCCGCCATAGATCCCGTCGTTGCCGGTGCCGCCATAGATCAGGTCATTTCCGGCGTCACCGCTCAGCGCGTCGCTGCCTGCGTCGCCATAGATCGTGTCCTGATCCGCGCCGCCGGACAGGGTGTCCCTGCCGTCGCCGCCATAGAGCAGGTCGTTGTTGGCATCACCGGTGATCAGATCATTGCCGACGCCGCCATAAATGGTGTCGTTCCCCACGCCACCCGCCAGCGTGTCATTGTCGGCATAGGTCGTCGTGAATTGCACATCGGTGACGTAGAGGTACTGCTGCGAGTTCAACCCGTTCGAATAGACAATCTCGATCCGGCTGATCGGCCCGGCGATGGTGACAAGTGCTGAGCCGCCCGCCAGATTGGCCTCGTCCTGCTGGTTGCCTGCCGTGATCGTGCCGCCCGAAACCGTATCGGCATTGGCGCCGCTGCTGGCCGAGGTGATGGTGACCGGCACCAGATTGCCTTCGGCATCATAGGCCAGGAC
>JANMCI010000205.1:0-1642 GCA_031361245.1 Rhodobacterales bacterium | reverse complement strand
CGTGCTGTTCTGAGCGGGGACCGGCTAGCGGTCAGACGCCGCGTCTGGCCCTGAGGGCGGCGCCGATGGTGCCGTCGTCGAGGTAGTCAAGCTCACCGCCAATCGGCACGCCCTGAGCCAGCGACGTGATCCTGACCCCGGTTCCGGCGAGCGCGTCGGCGAGGTAATGCGCCGTGGTCTGGCCGTCGACGGTGGCGTTGAGGGCGAGGATGATTTCGCTGATCCGGTCCGAAGAGATGCGCTCGATGAGGCGCGGGATGTGCAATTCCTCGGGGCCAATGCCGTCAAGGGCGGAGAGCGTGCCGCCCAGAATGTGGTAGCGACCCTTGAAGGCGCGGCTGCGCTCCATCGCCCACAGGTCGGCGACATCCTCGACCACGCAGATCTCGGGGGTGGCGCGCGAGGGGTCAGCGCAAATGGCGCAAAGCTCCGACGTGCCGATGTTGCCGCAGATGCGACAGTCACGGGCCGAAAGCGCTACGGAAGCCAGCGACTGGGCCAGCGGGGCCATCAGCGCTTCGCGCTTTTTCAGCATGGCGAGCACCGCGCGCCGGGCCGAGCGGGGGCCGAGACCGGGCAGGCGGGCCATGAGGTCGATCAGCGCCTCGATGTCGCGCGGGGCTTGGGTCATGGCGTCCTGCAGCACGGACGCGGGAGGGGCCGTCGGTACTGCCCGCCGCAATCGGTGCTTGACCCGGTGGCGCCATGATGGACGCACCATCCGGGAGTATTTGGAAAGGTGCAATTCGGCATGTCAGAACGGCAGCTTCATGTCGGGCGGCAGGCCGAGGCTTTCATAGAGCCGGGCCATTTCCTGCTGGCCGCGGGCGGCAGCCTTGCCTTGGGCGTCGCGGAGGGCGGCGACGATGAGATCCTCGACCACCTCCTTTTCCGACGCCACGAGGATCGAGGGATCGATGTCGAGGCCGGTCACTTCACCCTTGGCGGTGGCACGGGCCTTGACGAGACCGCCGCCGGCCTCGCCGATGACGACGATCTTGGCAAGATCGCCCTGCAATTCGGCCATCTTGCCTTGCACATCCTGTGCCGCCTTCATCATCTTGGCCATGTCGCCAAGGCCACCAAGTCCTTTCAACATCCCACTCTCCTTCATTGGTCTTCAAACGGGTCCCATTCGTCTTCCACCTCGGGCAGCGCCTGGGCGGCGGCTTCGGCGGCGAGGGCTTCCTGCGTGCGTATTTCGGTGATTCTTGCGCCGGGGAAGGCCAGCAGCACCGCCTGGACCAGCGGGTTTTCCATCGCCTCGTTGCGGGCTTGGTCCGCGTCGCGATCGCGGATTTCGGCAATCGTCGGGGCGCCGCCGGTCGAGACAACCGAAACGCCCCAGCGGGCGCCGGTCCAGCCTTGCAGGCGCTGGCCGAGGCGGGCGGCGAGGTCGGGGGCGGCACCGGAGGCGGGCTCGAACTCGATCCGGCCGGGGGAGTAGCGGGCGAGGCGGAGGGTGCTTTCCACCTCGTAGAGCAGCTTCATGTCGCGCTTTTCGCGGATCAGCGCCACGACCTGATCAAAGCTGGGATAGGGGATGGGGGGGGCATCGGCGAGGGCGGTGGCCAGACCGGACGACGACGACCCGCCCGACAGGGTCGGGGCACGGGTTGCCATGGCCGGGGCCATGCGCATC
>JANMCI010000174.1:0-9552 GCA_031361245.1 Rhodobacterales bacterium | reverse complement strand
ATCCTGGCTGCAGGGCTTGCGGGGCTGGGGGCCGAGGCCCAGACCCTGCGCTTTGCCACTTGGGATTCCAACGAATCCCTTGAAATACAAAAGAAGATCGCCGCCGCGTTCGAGGCTGCCCATCCCGGCGTGACGGTGCAGCTCGAGGCTTATGGCGACGGCTATGACGACAAGATCGCCGCCGGGTTTGGCGCGGGCGACCCGCCCGATGTGATGTATATGTGGAACTTCCCGAACTATGCCGCCTCGCTTCTGCCGCTGGACGCCTATGTCGCCAAGGGTGGCATCGACATGGCCGATTTCGGCGCAGGGCTGTTGCCCTATGCATCCGTCAACAATCCCGACGGCTCGACCAGCCTGATGGGCATTCCGGCCGGCTATACGACCTATGTCGCCTATTACAACAAGGACCTCTTCGACAAGGCCGGTCTGCCCTATCCGACAGATGGCTGGACCTGGGCCGATCTGCGAGCCGATGCCGCCAAGATCGCCAACCCCGAGGCCAAGGTCTACGGCTATGGCGTGGACGGCAACCCCGATCCCTATGACTTTGAACTGCATCTGTGGAGCAACGGATCGGCCTTCATCAGCGCCGATGGCACCACGACCAAGGGCTATCTGAATTCGCCTGAAAGCGTCGAGGTGTTCCAGACCTTTGTCGATATGGTCAAGGCGGGTGAGGCGGTGCTGTTCGGCGTCGGCGACAACGGCTCGTACCGCGAACTCTTCAACGCCGACAAGCTGGGCATCGTGATCTCGGGCATCTGGCCGATGCCGGATTTCGAGGCGGCGGGCAAGAATTTCGGCGTCGTCGGCCTGCCGTCGTGGGGCGGCAAGCCGGTGCACAGCAACGTCGGCATCTCGGCCCTGTCCATCGCCAAGGACAGCAAGAACCCCGATCTGGCATGGGAATTCGTCAAGTTCTATTCCTCGCCCGAGGCTGTGAACATGCGCACCAACGACATTCCGGTGCTGAACTCTGTCGCGGCCGCGAGGGGCATGACCACGGACCCCAAATTCGCGCCGCTGATCGCGATGCTGCCCAAAGCGGGTGAGACCTATGCCCCCGCCTTCCTGCGCAATTCGAACTGGGGCCGCGCGCAAGAGGTCGTGCTGGAGGCCATCCAGCAGATTTACATCGACCTCGACAATGTGCAGGCGACGCTGGATGACGCCGCCACGCGCGCCGACGAGGCGCTGGCGAAATGACCCGCGCGGCCGCTTTCAATCTGCGAGCGGCCACGCCCTATCTTTTCGTGGCCCCATGGGTGGCAGGCTTTCTGGCCTTCACGCTAGGGCCACTGCTGTTTTCCGTCTATATCAGCTTTTTCGACTGGCCGTTGATCGGCACCCCGACCTTCAACGGCGGCGCGAACTATGTGACCGTGCTGACCGACGACCGCGATTTCCTGCGCGCGCTGAAGGTGACGCTGAAATTCGCCCTGCTGTTCGTGCCCTCCAACCTGATCGTGGCGCTGGGGTTGGCCATGCTCTTGAACCGCCCGATCTTTGCCAGCGGCTTCTTTCGCGCCGTCTTTTACATGCCCTCGATCATCTCGGGCGTGGCGCTGGTCACCATTTGGTCGTGGCTGCTCAGTCACGAATACGGCGTCATCAACTATGTCCTGTCACTGGCCGGGATCGACGGCGTCAACTGGCTTGGCAGCCCGAACTGGGCCCCGACCTCGATCGTGCTGGTGAGCCTGTGGAGCGTCGGCGGCACCATGCTGATCTTCCTTGCCGGCCTCAAATCCATCCCGAAGGAGCTTTATGAGGCGGCAAGCCTGTCGGGTGTCGGGCGCTTTGGCCAGTTCTTTCTGATCACGATCCCGCTGTTGTCGCCCGTCCTGTTGTTCAACCTCGTCACGACCGTGATAGCGGCGTTTCAGCAGCTGACGCTGGCGCTTTTGCTGACCAAGGGGGGGCCGGTCAAGTCGACCTACATGCTGGCCATGTATATCTATGACACCGCCTTCAAACATCAGGACATGGGCTATGCCGCTGCCATGTCCACCCTGATGCTGGCGCTGATCTTTGTGCTGACGCAGGCGATCTTCAAACTGTCCAGCCTCTGGGTGTTTTACGAAGCGGAGGTCAAATGAAAGCGCTGCGCTGGGCCACCCTTGCCCTTTTGACCCTGCTGTTCCTGTTTCCGTTCTACTGGACCTTTGTGACGGCCATCAAGGCCAAGCCCGAGCTTCTGACCTGGCCGCCGACCTGGTGGCCCGCCGAGGCACGCTGGGGCAATTTCGTCGATGCCTGGAACGCCCAGCCGTTTGGCACATTCTTGTGGAATTCCACCCTGGTCACGGTGCTTTCGACCATGGGGCAGCTTTTGTCCTCCTCCCTCGTGGCCTTTGGATTCGCGCGGTTTTCCTTTCCCTTCCGCAATGGGCTCTTCATGGTCCTTCTGGCTGCCATGATGATCCCTTGGGATGTCACGATGATCCCGCTTTATATGGAGTTCAACTGGCTGGGCTGGATCAACACCCTGAAACCGCTCATCATTCCGGCATGGTTCGGAGCACCCTTCTTCATCTTTCTTCTGCGTCAGTTCATCATGTCGATCCCGAAAGAGCTGGATGAAGCGGCCAAGATGGACGGGGCGAACATGTTCCAGATCTGGTGGAAGATCCATCTGCCGCTGATGGCCCCCGCACTTGTGCTGGTGGGCGTGTTTCAGGTGCTGGCGGCGTGGAACGACTACCTTGGGCCGCTGATCTTTCTGAACGATCAAAGCAAATACACGCTGACCCTCGGCCTTGCCCAGTTCAAGGGTCTGCACAACACCGACCTCACTTCGCTCGCCGCCATGACCGTGATCCTCGTGCTGCCGCCGCTGGTGCTGTTCCTGACGGCCCAGCGCTATATCATGGAGTCCTCGCTCTCCTCGGGCATCAAGGGCTAGAAGATGCTGTTTGACCCGCGGAAAGTGCCGTTCTCGACCCATCAAAGCTTTCTGTGCCTGTCCTTTCTTGAGGGCGCGCTGTGGCTCAGAAACCTGCGGGGGGGTGACGAGCACACCGATCAGGGGCGGCTGCTGCGGCTGGACGTGGTGGCGGATGGCGCGCTAGTCGCAGCGGACTGGACCTTGACGCCCGGCGCCCTGACGGCGCATGTCGGCACGGCGTGGCTGGCCCTGTCGTTCGACGGGTCCGAGCGGATTGTCCTTGAGGCGCAAGGGCTTGGGCTGCGGCTGTCAGCAGGGTCAAGCAAATACGACTATGCGCAGGATGCGGGCGATCACCTCCATGTCAGTCTTGCCGCTCAGGACCTGCGTTGCGATATCAAGGTTCAGTCCGGCAGGCAAAGCCTTGATGCCCCGTGGAATGGTCTGTCTGCCGACCGGATCGTGATAGACCTTGGTGGCGACAGGCTCGCGGCCAGCCTTGACCTTTACCGCGTCACCCCAAGCCCCCGCCCCCTGACCCCGCAACCCATGGCCGCCAGCCGGGCCGAGGCCGACTTTGCCGCGTTCCGCGCTGCACTTGCACCGTGCTTGCCCGACCATGATCCCGGCCACCGGCTTGCCGCCTATATCCTGTGGGCGAATTACGTCCCCGCCGAAGGCACCCTGAGCCGTCCGGCCGTCTATATGTCGAAGAACTGGATGACCAATATCTGGTCATGGGATCACTGCTTTGTCGCCCTCGCCCTGCCGCCTGCCCTGGCATGGGACCAGATGGCGGTGATATTTGCGGCGCAGCATCCCTCGGGGCGCCTGCCCGACTATCTGAACGACCGCCATGCGCTCTGGGCCTTTACCAAGCCACCGGTCCATGGCTGGACCTTTGCCCAACTGGACCCGCCGCAGCGTCGTCTGGTGCTGCGCTGGTTGCGCCTGCAGGTCGACAACTGGCTGGGTGGGCCGTCATGGCAGGGCCTTCCCGCCTACCGCCACGGCAATGACGCCGGGTGGGACAATGCCACGCCCTTTGCCGAGGGTGCGCCGGTCGTAACACCCGACCTTGCCACCTTCCTGATCCTGCAACTGGACGAAATCGCCCGCTTGCATGACCTCTTGGGCGAACCTGCCGAGGGCGCCGCCGTCCGGGCCGAGGGCGACAGGCTGTGCGAGCTGCTTTGCCGGCATCTCTGGACCGGTACCGGCTTTGCAGCCCGCCTGCTGGACGGGCGTCAGGTTGCGGCGGACCAGTCGCTCTTGCTGCTATTGCCGCTGCTTCTTGGGTCGCGCATTACATCAGGAATGCAGGCCAAGCTTCTGGCAAACCTAAAGAATGGCGGATTTCTGACGACACAGGGTCTTGCCACAGAATCCACCCGCTCACCCCGGTATCGCGCCAACGGTTATTGGCGCGGGCCGATCTGGGCGCCCACGACGCTTCTCTTCATCGACGCGCTGAACCGGATGGACGAGGCCGGACTGGCCGACGACATTGCCCGCCGTTACCTCAACCTGTGCCAGCAAAACGGCATGGCCGAGAACCATGATGCGCTGACGGGCGAGGGTTTGCACGACCCCGCCTTTGCCTGGACCTCTGCCGTCTATCTGATCCTCGCCGCCCGGCTTCAGACCCGCGACCGGATGATCTCGCGGTAAACCTCGGCCGACAGTTTGGGCGTGCGTTTCTGGGTCGCATAATCGACGTGGACGATGCCGAAAGGCACGGTATAGCCGTAGGCCCATTCGAAATTGTCGGTCAGCGTCCAGGCGAAATAGCCCTCGACCGGCACGCCCTTTTCGCGCGCCCGGTTCATCTGGGCGATGTGGTCCAGGTAATAGCGCGCCCTTTGCTCATCCTCGATCCGCCCCGCCGCGTCGCGGGTTTCAATCGACGTTGCCATGCCGTTTTCGGAAATGTGGATCGCCTTGGGCCCATAGTTCCGGTGCACATAAAGCAGAATGTCATGAATGCATTCCGGCCAGATTTCATAGCCGACCGCCGTGTAATCGCCGGGCGGGCTGACGCGCTGAAAGTTCAGGGGCGGCCACTCTGCCCCCGCCTGCATGACCGAGCGGCGATAGATGTTGACGCCCAGATAGTCGATCGGGGCAGCAATGACCTCGGCATCCCCTGGCCTGATGTCGGGCAAGAGTCCGGTGCAAAGCTCAATGATATCAGCAGGATACTTCCCCTTGAACAGCGCGTCCAGATACCAGCGGTTCTGCGCCCCCTCGAACCGCCGCGCCGCAGCGACATCCTGCGGTGCAGCGCTCGCAGGCTCCACCACGTTCAGATCCAGCACCACTCCCACCTTGGCCCCCGGCGCCGCCCCCCGCAGGCGCGGCACGGCGAGCCCATGGGCCAGAAGCGCGTGGTGACTGGCCGCGAGCCCGCCCTTGACGCCATCGGTCAAGCCCGGCGCATCCTCGCCCGAGGCATGGCCCGACCAGCAGAAGGTCCAGGGCTCGTTCAGCGTCGTCCAATGCCTCACCCGGTCGCCAAAGGCCCGCGCCATCGTCTCGGCATGGTCGGCAAAGCGGTGGGCGGTGTCGCGGTTGTACCACCCGCCCTTGTCTTGCAGCGCCTGCGGCAGGTCCCAATGGTAAAGCGTCACATAGGGCGCAATTCCGGCCGCCAGAAGCCCGTCGATCAGCCGGTCATAAAAGGCCAGACCGGTGGGATTGCCCGCCCCCGCCCCATCCGGCTGAACCCGGCTCCACGAGATCGAAAAGCGGTAGGCGTCCAGGTCCAACTGCTTCATCAGGCGGATGTCCTGCTGCCACAGGTGGTAATGGTCGCAAGCCACATCGCCCGAAGAGCCGTCGATGATCGCCCCAGGCTTGCGGCAGAACCGGTCCCAGATGCTCTCGCCCTTGCCATCGGCATCCCACGCGCCTTCGATCTGGTAGGCCGCCGTCGCCCCGCCAAAGACAAACCCCTTGGGCAGGTGCAGCGCACGGGCGCGGGCCAGAAGAGTTTCAGCGTTTGACATGGAACTTCCTTTCGATGGCGGCAATCAGGCTGGCGGCAACCAGCGTCAACAGCAGGTAAAAGATCGCCGCCGAGTTGTAGGGGGCAAAGGGCAGGAACGAGGCTGACTGGAACTCGCGCATCCGCTGCGTCACGTCGCGGATCGACAGGATCGAGAGGAGCGATGTGTCCTTGAGGATGGCGATGAACTCGTTGCCAAGCGGCGGAATGACGATGCGGAAGGCCTGCGGGATGATGACATGCCGCGCTGTTTGCCAGCGACTCAGGCCAAGGCTTCGTGCGGCTTCGAGCTGCCCCGATGGCACGGCGTTCAGCCCGGCCCGGAATATCTCGGCCAGATAGGCCGAATAGGCCAGTGCCATGGCGACAATGCCGCGCAGCATATTCGGCGGGTCGATGAAGCCACCCGTGCCCGCCTTGACGGCCCCGGCCAGCGGCAGTCCGATGTAAAGCACGATCACCAGCATCGGGATGCCGCGGATCGTATCCACCAGAAACTCGGCCCCGACCGACATCGGATGCCGGCCATGGACCCAGCCGCCCAGGGTCAGAAGGCCAAGGACGATGGCCAGCACCACGCTTCCCGCCACGGCGGCCTTGTTGGCGTCGGGCAGGGTTTCGGTGGTCCAGATCGGTGCATTTGCCAGCGCGACCGGCAGCAGTGCGGCCGAAGCCTGACCACCCAGCGCCGCAACTGCCTGCGCGGGGTCTTTCAGCGTCAGAAGCGGACGCTCTGCATCGCCCCCGCCTGGGAATTGGCCATAACGCACGGCGTCAATCAGGCTTTGTGGCGTGCCGGGGGTGACGGCGATCTTGCCCGACAGATCGCCCACCAGCGCAAAGCCCTGTTTCGGCTGGGAATATTGCCAGAGCGCAAGACCGAGAAGCAGCAGGATCACCCCGCCGAACAAAGGAAAGGTCCGCCTCACCACCCGCAACTGCAACAGCCCGATCCAGCACAGTCCCAGAACCAGCGCGAGCAGATAGGCCAGAATAGCCGCGCGCAGGGTCGTGGCGACGCCAGCAGCAAAACCAAGATAGGCAAAAAGCAGGATGAACCCCAGGCCCAGACCGTTGACCCCGCCCAGAAGCCATTTCGCAAAAGGTCGGGGCCAGACGACAAGGGCCACAAGGCCCACCGCCACATAAGCCAAGCTGCCACGCCACAGCCAGATGGTCAGGTTGGCCTCGGCCACCTCGGTCAGCCGCCGTGGCGTCTCGCCCCGGACCACCAGGTCCGACGTGAACCCGTCCACCGCATTGGCCAGAACCGACGACGCAAAGGGCTGCGCGAACCCCGTCAGCACCAGCCCTGTCGCAGCCAGCCAGACGGCGCCGAACACCCAGCGTCCCGCAGGCCAGCGCAAGGGCGCGAGCCCCGAGGCAAAGGCCAGCGTCACGGCCAGAAATCCCGGCACCAGCCTGCCGGCCCCCGGCTCTACTCCCACGATCGCGGCCAACGAGCGGCTGTAATCGCCGTTGGCCACGAAGAGGTAAAGGATGAAGGGCAGCGCAAAGAGGATGACCAGATTGCTGGGCCGAACCCTGCGCAACATCGCTTACTGGCCGGTCCAGTACTTGGCGACCAGCGCCGCCATCGTCCCGTCGGCCTGAATGGCCGCCAGCCCTTCGTTAAAGGCCGCGACATTCGGGTCACCCTTGCGGAAGACCAGACCCAGTGGATCGGCCTGCAGATCCTTGATCCCCACGACCAGCGAACCCGCAAATTGCGCCTCATAAGCCGGACCATTGGCGCCGTTGATCACCACGCCGTCCACATCGCCGTTTTGCAGCGCCAGAACGCTGGCGTTGAACGTGTCATAGGCCAGCACATTGCCTTCGCCTGCGATGGCAGTGGCCAGTTCGGCATCGGTCGTGTTGGCCTGCGCCGACAGCTTCTTGCCGGACTTGAAATCATCCAGCGTCAGGCCGATGTCCGCAGCCCGGATCAGGATGGCCTGACCATTGATGATATAGGGCTCGGTGAAATCCATGGTCTGCTTGCGCTCGTCCGTGATCGAGACGCCCGAGGCGACCAGATCGAACTGCCCCTCGCCCAAGGCGGCAAAGATGCCGTCCCAGCCTGTGGTCACGAACTCGGCCATGCAGTTGATCTTGGCGCAGATCGCGTTCACCACATCCACGTCAAAGCCCGCGATCTGCCCGGTTGCCTGATCGACAAACTCCATCGGCGGTGAGGTCGTGTCGGACCCCACCTTCAGCGTGGCCCCTCCCAGATCGGCGGCGCAAAGCGGGCCAGCCAGCAACGCCAGCGCCAGTGCGAGTTTCAGTTTCATGTCGTCCTCCCTTGGTTGTTCAAATGCCCAGTCTGTCGCTTTGCCTCTCGACCAGTGCCGGGCGGGTCAATTCGGTCAGGGTTTCTGGCGGCTCCCCAGCCAGACGCCGGAGCAGGAACGCGCCCAGATGCCGGCCCAGATCTTCGATAGGTTGATAAAAGGTCGACAGCGGCGGCGCGAAATAGGCGCTGGCGTTGATGTCGTCATAGGCGATGACCGAAGCGTCGCGCCCAACCTCGCGGCCGCGTTCGCGCAGGCCCGCCAGAACACCCAGCGCGGTCGATTCGTTGACGCAGACAAAGCCCGTCACCGGGTCGGCCAGATCGCTCAGCGCCAATGCCGCCGATTTGCCGTGAAACGTGGTCAGGTCCCCGGCCACGATCAGCGCCTCATCCGCCACCCTGCCTGCCGCCTCATGCGCGCGGCGAAAGCCGTCGATCCGGTCCAGCGCATAGGACAGGCTTGGCACCGGATTGACCAATGCGATCCGGCGATGCCCGCCCGCAAGCAGCCGTTCGGTTGCGGCAAAGGCCGCCCATTCGCTGTCCACATCGACATGGGCATAGATCAGGTCCTGCCGACACCGCCCCAGCGTGACAAAGGGGAAATCCTGCGCCGCCAGATAATCGACCCGCGCATCCGAGGCCATGATGCCCGAAAAGATCAGCCCATCCGCCAGCTTTTGCTCGACGATCCGCCGCGCCGCCTGCAGTCCCTCGGCGGCATCGCGCACCACATGCACCGCGATCTGATAGGGCGAGCCCTCCAGCGCCTTTGAAATCCCGCTCAGGATCTGGGTGTATTCCACCCCGTCCCATTCAAAGCCCTGCGCCGCCGACACCGGCATCAGCACCGCCACCTGATAGGTCAGTCCCGTGCGCAGCGCCATGCCGCGCAGCGACGGCTGATAGCCCAGTTCCAGCGCCGCCTTGGTGATAAGAGCCTTGGTCTCAACCGTCACCACCGGGCTGTCATGCAGCGCCTTGGAGATCGTGGCGATGGAAAACCCGGTCTTTACCGACAGAGTCTTGATCGTGGGCCTGCGCGACACCTTTGCCCCCAGATGACCTGAACCCGGCCAGACTAGGGCGAAATAAAAACGATTTCAAACGAAAAACGGTGGCGCTCAGCCCAGTTTCAGCCGGATCATCGTGTACGAATGGGGCTTCAGCGCCAAGGTCAGCAGCGCGCCGTCGATCTTGGCGCCGCGGCCCTTGTGCGGCGCGACATTGGTCTGATCGGTGGCGGTGTTTACCGCCTCCAGCATGGTGTGCGTCATTTCCTGATGATCAATCACGCTTGCCGGCCCGAAGCCCTGCAGGTTGACCTCGGTCGTCAGGGTCTCGCTGGCATGGCGG
>JANMCI010000127.1:0-6630 GCA_031361245.1 Rhodobacterales bacterium | reverse complement strand
GGGTCGGAGCGCAGGGAACGTGCCAAGCCTGGCCATAGGCATCGTCAGGCGCATCAAGCAGGATTATGACGGCGCGGGCATAATCAGACACATGGGCGACATCGTGCGGCAAGTCGGCATTGCCAAGAAGGCGGGCGGTCTTGCCTTCGGAAAGTGCCTGCAGCGACGCGGAGCCAAGCACCGATTGCACCACGCCGGGGCCATAAAAGTCGGGCGAGCGGACGGCGGTCACCTTGACGCGGCCTGCCGCATGGGCGGTCTGCCATAGCCGGGTGACTGCGGCCCGCGCCTTCGGTTTGCGGCCATAGTTTACTGCCGGGAGATCCTCGGTCAGCGGCCGGTTCTGCGGGCCGTATAGGTACAGGTTGTCAGCGAAGACCAGCCTTGCGCCATGTTCCTCGCAGGCGGCGAGCAGGTTGGTCATGGCAAGCGGCCAGCCGGTTTTTCACAGATCAGCGAAATAGGGCAGACCGAGGGCAAATGATCGTCTCGGCACCTGTCGTGGCAGCGGTGATGGCGGCTGGGTCCATGATGTCTGCGGCGACAAAGCCCGCGCCCGGCGGCAGGTCTTTGGGCTTTGATCGCTGGATCACGCAGACTTGGCGACCAGCAGCCAGCAACTGGGTCACGATCTCGCGCCCAAGCTCACCATATCCGATGACCGGGACAGTATTATTGGACGACTTGGTGGCGACAGCAGTCATGATGATCTCCTTCTGGAATTGGAGCGCGAGGGTTGCAGGGTTGGATTGAGCCGATCTGCTGCACTTAAGGTCTTGAGCGATGTCATTGCGCTGTCCCGCTGGCACAGGCCTCGAGCATCGCCCCACGGTCACGGGCGAAGTCTTGCCGCCATTACGGCGAGAGGTTGGTGGCAATCAGAACCTGACCAACAGAACCGCCGTGCGGGACGGGACTGAAAAGGATTTCTTCATAGGTGCGACCGAAGCCGCGCAGCCGATAGATCTTGCCTCCGGTTTGAGGATCATCGGCGAATGATGACATCGGCAAAAGCGTAGCGCGCGCCTCAAAGCAGGCGGCAACCTCGGTGGCGGGCCTTGCGCTGGTCACAACGGGACCGGTGGCAGTGGCGCGGAACTGGTCGGGGTCGGCGACACCTGCTTCGGGAGCAGGGGGTCGGAGGTTCGAATCCTCTCGCTCCGACAAAATTAACTATTAAGTACAACTACTTAACAGTAACCGCCAGCGCAAGTTCTTGCGTCCAAACAACCCCATAAGCTGGGCGTCACTAGTCCAGACAGCTCACTAGCGCTGTTGCAGATTCGCCGCAGCAAAACGCTCTGGGTTAGGGATCGAGCAGTTCCGGCTGCCGTAACGGTGTCGAAAGTAACCTCCTGTTGCGGTTGAGGCGCTTTACTCGGGAGAAGGTGATTGACCCAGCGTTCTGCCGGATTCGGGCCTCAGCGTGTGGGCGTAAATCGTTACCGTGCTCGCCCGGTGCTCGCCAACCGAAAACAAGCTTCCGAAATTCATGGCGAACTTATTGATTTGATTGGTGCCCCCAGCAGGATTTGAACCCGCGACCCCCTGATTACAAATCAGGTGCTCTACCAGCTGAGCTATAAGGGCACGTGTCTGCAATACCGCCACTTCCGCGGCCATGCAAGCTATCAGTCCTGCGGCGTGCGGTCCATCAGGCTGACCGCAGCCAGACTGACCGCGATGACCAAAAGCGCGGCCGGTGCGGCTTCACCGATCTTTTCAAGCGATGCCAGATCATAGGCGCGGGTCGACAATGTGTTGAAGTTGAATGGGCGCAGCAGCAGTGTGGCGGGCAACTCCTTGACGCAATCCACAAAAACGACGAGCAGCGCCGTGCTGACCGAGCCGCGCATCAGCGGAAGGTAGACAGCCATCAGCGTCTGGCCGCTGGTTCGCCCCAACGACCGACCGGCCATCGGCAGCGAGGGCGAGACGCGGCCAAAGGCGCTGTCGACGGCACTTTGCGCAATTCCGAAAAACCGCACGGCATAGGCCAGCACCAGGGCCGCGACCGTCCCGGTCAACAGAAGTCCGGGATCGTGCCCGGTCGCCGCCTGCACGGCATCGGCCAGATAGTGATCAACGGCCGCAAGAGGGATCAAGATGCCCACGGCCATCACGGCCCCGGGTGCCGCATAGCCAAGGGCGGTAACCGGCAGGATCAGTCGTGCAGCCGTCCGCCCCGTCATGCGCAGACCATAGATCAGGAACAGCGCGGCCCCCACGGTGATCAGGGCGGCAAGACCGCCGACAAACAGCGTGTTGCCGACGGCCGCCCCAAGACCGGGCGCAAACCAGGCCTCGGGCTTTTGAAGCGCATGGGCCCCCATCACCCCCACCGGCAGCACGAAACCAAGCGTGAACGGGATCATGCAGAGGCCGGTTGCCAGCCAGCCGCGCGCGCCCGGCAGGACTTGCGGGGCGACGGGGCGGGTTGCGCGGGCCATGCGGTGAAAGCGGGCATGGCGCCGGCCGCGACGTTCGATCCACAGCAGGGCAAGGATCAGCGCCAGTATCACGAGCGCGATCTGCGCCGCTCCGCCGGCATTGCTGTCGTTCAGCCAGATCGAGAAGACCCCGGTGGTCAGCGTCTGAACCCCGAAATGCTGAACCGTCCCGAAATCGGCCACCGTCTCCATCAGGACCAGCGCCACGCCTGCTGCGATTGCGGGACGGGCCAGTGGCAGGCCCACGCGGATGAACAGCCCCACCGGGCCGACACCAAGCGAGCGTGCCACCTCATAGGAGGCCCCCGATTGCTCGCGAAAGGCCGCGCGGGCCAGAAGGTAGACATAGGGGTAAAACGCCGCCGTCAGGACCACCACGGCAAAACCAAGCGAATGGATCTCGGGAAACCAGTAGTCGCGCGCATCCTGCCACCCCATGGTCAGCCGCAGGCCGGTCTGGACCGGGCCGGAGTAATTCAGGAAATCGACCAGCGCGTAAGCGCCGATATAGGCCGGGTTGGCCAGCGGGAACAGCAGCGCATAATCCAGCCACCGCCGCCCCGGAAAGCGGTGCATGGTCACGAGCCACGCGGCCCCCGTGCCGACTGCGGCTGCCAGAATGCCGACACCCAGCATCAGGAGCAGCGTGTTTTCCAGATAGCGGGGCAGAACGGTCGAGACGAGATGGGGCCAGATGTTTTCGGTCGGGTGAAGCGCCAGCCACAGCACGGCCACCATGGGTGAGACGACCACTGCGCCGATGATCAGCGCTGCAACGGTCCAGCCTCCTGGCCTGGTCAAACGGACCCTGCCGGGCTGGCCCGGCGCGGTGGTCGGAAAGGTCTGGGCCGGATGGGTCTGTTCGGGCCGGGTCGCGTCTGGCTTCGTCATGGGCTGCGTCGTAAAGGAAAGCAGTTTCCCTGTCCAGAAAAGCCCGTATATTGCCGCCAACAACAAGAACCGGGGCAGAGCAGTCATAATGCGGATCGTCTACCACCTTGGCGCCCATTGCACCGATGATGAGCGGTTGCTGCGATGCCTGCTCAAGAACCGCGGGGTGCTGGCCAAACAGGGCATCATCGTGCCCGGACCGACCCGCTATCGCACCCTTCTGCGCGAGACGGCGGTCGCGCTCAAGGGCCAGCCCGCCTCGATGGACACGCAGGCGCTGGTGCTGGAACAGATCATGGAGGTGGACCGGGCCGAGCGTCTTGTCCTCAGCTGGGACAGCTTTCTGTCCTATCCGAACTGGGCGCTGGATGGCGGGCTTTATCGCTCGGCGGGCGAGCGGGTCCGGGCCTTTTCCCAGATCTTCCCGCAGATCGAGGCCGAGTTTCACCTTGCGATCCGCAACCCGGCCACCTTTCTGCCCGCCCTCTTTGACAAGCAGAAAGCGGCCAAGGGCGGCAACAAGGACTTTGCGGGCTTTCTGAAGGGCCGCGACCCGATGGAGATCCGCTGGTCCAGCGTGATCGACCGGATCCTCGATCTGAACCCGGGGGTGCCGCTGACGATCTGGTGCGACGAGGATACCCCGCTGATCTGGCCCGAGGTGCTGCAAGGGGTGTCGGGCCACGCGCCGGGGACGGTGCTGGAGGATGGCCACGAGCTCTTGGGCCAGATCATGTCGGCGGACGGGCTGAAACGGATGCAGGCCTATCTCGCCACCCATTCGGTCGCCACGGCAGAGCTGCGCCGCAAGGTCTATGTCGCTTTCCTCGACAAGTTCGCCCTGCCCGACCGGATCAATGTCGATATCGAGGTGCCGGGCTGGACCACCGACACGGTCGCGGCGCTGACCACGCTTTACGAGCAGGACGTGGCCTTGATCCGCGCGACGCCGGGGGTCCGGTTCATCGATCCGTGACGGGATGACGCGGGGCCAGGCGGGGCCGGACATCGCCCCTGTTTCAGCCAATGTCGCACAGATGTCGCTTCTGACGACATCGTGTTTTTACGTTCAACTACAATAGCTTACCGAATCCCGTTAACCAGATTGAAAGCATTCGTCCGACAACATTTTGCCGCCAAACGGGGGCTTGGCCGCCCCCGCCCTGAGGTTACTTCATGCCCAAGGCGGCCTTGTACATCTCCATGATCGCTTCTTCCTCGGCAATCTCGTCGGGCTTGCGCTTGCGCAGGGCGATGACCTTGCGCATGACCCTGGTGTCATAGCCGCGCCCCTTGGCTTCGGCCATCAGCTCTTTTTGCTGCTCGGCCACATCGGCTTTCTCGGTCTCCAGCAGCTCGTACCGCTCGATGAACTGACGCAATTCGTCGGCGGTCACGCTGTAGGTATCGGTGGGGTCGCTCATTCTGGCCTCGCTGAGATCTGGATGCGCTTCCCTACCCCTGGCAGGGCGCGGGACGCAAGCCCGTCGCTTGAACGCGGGCCAGGAAAAGGTTAGTCGCTTCGCTTGGCAGGGGCGCGAAGATTTTTCGGACGAAAAATCTTCTTTGCGGCGGCCGCTGGGAGGTCGGAATGCAGGGGATGATCTGGGGTGGAGCGGCGGTAACGCTGGCGGGGGTGCTGCTGCTGGTGTGGTGCATCCGGCTTGCGGCGCGGGTCCGCCATAACGCGGCGGACGATCCTGAAAAGGCCCGGGCCGCGCTGACCCGGGTGCTGTACTGGAACATGGCCGGCCTTGGCCTCGCCTCGCTTGGCCTGATGGCCATGGTGGCCGGGATCATCCTGCGCTGATCACAGGGTTCAGACCCGCAGCCCGTTGAGGCTGGCAAAGGTCTGGCCATCCGCAATCATCCGGTCGATCAGCACAGGTGGCAGAAAGACCGGGGCGCGTTCGGCCAGCGCGATCAGATCCTGCCGCAGGACCAGAAGGCCGCGCTGGTCGGCCTGAAACATCGGCCCGCCAACCCAGCGCGGCACAAGGCCCGACAACAGCGCTATGGCGTCAACCTCCAACGGCCGTCGCGCCCGGCCGTCCTGCAGCATCCGCGCCCCCTCGGCGGCGAGGGCGGCCAGACACACGGCAATGATCCGGGCGTCAGCGGCGGCGGCGGCCCCCGCAATCCCCGCCACCTTCAGCGAAGCCCAGACACGCTGGGCCTCTGTCACCGCTCGCGCTGTGAAGCCTTCGGTTTTCAGATGGTCAGTGGCACCGTCCAACGCCTGCCTCAGGCCAAGTTCGACCGGTCCACCCGGACCGACCGGCACCAGACGCCAGTTCAGCCGCCGTGCCAGCGACGCCAGCCGCGCCACCGCCTGCGGTGCGGCGGTGGCGCTCAGGGCAAGCTCGGACACGCCGCCGGGCCCGGATGCCACCGTGATCGCGAGGCCGTCGCCCTGCCCCGCTGCCCCCAGCACCGCGACCGGCGCGCTGCCTGCAGAGGGTGGCAGGACCTCCACTCCGGGGGCCCGCAGGATCAACTCCGCCCCGGCCAGCGGCTCGGGCGAGACCGAGGTTATGAGCCGAACCCAATCGGCATCGCGCGCCGCTTCGGTCATGCGCCCTGCTGCCACGGCGGCATCCTGCCAGCCGGCAATCTGCTCCAGCGCCTCGACCAGGGCGGGACGGTCCGGCGAGGCCAGCACCACCCGCATCCCCGCCGTCAGCGCCTGACCGGCAATCTCGACCACACCCTCGCCCAGACCCCAGAGGCCAAGCGTGGCGAAGGGTTTGATGCCAAGCGCGGTGGCAGCGGCGGGCAGTTGCAGCGCCCGCCGTTCGGCAAAGAAGGCATGGCGCAGCCCGGCAGCCTCGGACGTTGTGACGAGGTCGGCAAAGGCGGTTTCTTCGGCCTGCAGGCCCTGCGGCAACGGGAAAAGCAGCGCCGCCTCGACGCAATCGACGATCCGTGCCGGGGCGGGCAGGCGGTTTGCGGCCTGTGCCGCGCGGGCCTCGTTGACGGCGGCGAGATAGGCGCGGGCGTCTTGCAGACCGCCGCGCTCTGCCCCCGTCGGTCGTGGCGGCAGGCCTTCTGCGGCCATGGCCAGCGCCGCCTCGGTCAGCGCTGCCTGGGTTGTGCCGGAGGCGACGACGCGGTCGACCAGACCCAGCGCCAGCGCCTCGGTCGCGGTGATCGGCACGCCAGTCAGCATCAGCCGCAGCGCGTCGCGGGCACCGATCAGCCGCGGCAGGCGCTGGGTGCCGCCGGCACCCGGCAACAGGCCCAGATTGACCTCGGGCAGACCCAGAACGGCTGCCTCGTTGGCGATGCG
>JANMCI010000125.1:0-9248 GCA_031361245.1 Rhodobacterales bacterium | reverse complement strand
AGCCCGACCGCTTCATCGACATTGCCCTGACCCTTGGGGCCACCGTCCTGATCCCGCCATGGATTGACCCGGCACGGCGCGAGCCGACCGCTGCCTTCTGGTCCGGCATCGGTGCCGCGCTGGCCAAGGGCGCCGAGAGGGCGGCGCGCAATGGTCTGGTCGTCGCGTGGCACAACCACGACTTCGAGTATCACCCCCTGCCCGACGGCTCGCGCCCCATCGACCACATCCTTGCCCCCGAGGCGGTGAAGTTCGAGATTGACTGCGGCTGGATCACCCGCGCCGGGGCCGATCCGGCGGCCGAACTTGTCCGCTACAAGGACAAGATCGTCGCCATCCAGACCAAGGACACCGCCCCTGCGGGAACGCCGCAGGATGACGGCTGGACGGCAACCGGCGACGGCATCATCAACTGGGCGGCCCTTGCCCCGCTGTTTAGGGACACCGCCGCCAGCCACTTGGTGACCGAGCATGACAACCCCTCTGACTGGCGCGCCTTTGCGCGGCGCTCCCTTGACCATCTGCGCGGCATTGGCCTTTGAATGCCCCTGACCGGCGCAGAACCCCGATGACAACCGATCCCAAAAGGTGTCTGATCCGGGCACAAAGACCGCTTTGGGGACACTGATGGAAAGCTACAAGACCTCGCAGCCCACCCCCCCGATCATGGCCGGCACGCCACCGCCCGCCGCCATGCGCATCCCCATGATCGACTGGGACCGCCCGCCATGGAACCGCTGGGCGTTTCAGCATGTGCGCGAGCTTCTGCCGACCGCCGCCATTCGCCGGGCCGACAAAGCCTCGGCCCTGCCCGCGGCCAGCGGCGATTTGAGCGGTTTTCGCTATGCTGGCATCGACGGGCACCAGACCAGCTTTGCCCAGATGCTGGACGACACCTATACCGACGCGATCCTTGTGTGGAAAGCTGGCAAGACCCTGCATGAAAGCTATCACAACGGCATGACCGACCGCAGCCTGCACCTGTTGCAGTCGGTGTCCAAATCCCTCACCTCGGCAGCTGCGGGCACCCTGATCGGCGAAGGCCGCTTGGACCCGGCGGCTCTGGTCACCCGCTATCTGCCCGAATTGGCCGCGACGGCGTGGAAGGGGGCCACCTTGCGCCATGTCCTCGACATGACCTCGGGGACGCGCTTCAGCGAGGATTACGACATCCGCGACAGCGATGTCGGCAAGATGGACTTTGCCAGCGGCTGGAAGCCCGCCCCTGCCGGGGTGGATGTCTCGGCCTGGCCGCGCTGCATCTGGGATCAGATGCTGGGCCTGACGGTGGCAGAGGCCGACCACGGCGCGCGCTTCCGCTACCGCTCGATCGAGACCGATGTTCTGGCCCACGCGATGGAGCGTGTGACCGGCCAGCGCCTGCCGCAGATCCTGTCAGAGCGGCTTTGGCAACCCCTGGGCTGCGCCGAGGATGCCAGCATCACACTGGACAGCGCGGGCTATGGTCTGGCCTGCGGCGGGATCAGCGCCACCTTGCGCGACATGGCGCGGTTCGGGTTGATGCTGATGAACAACGGCAAGACCGGGGGCCGGCAGGTGGTCCCGGCCGACTGGTGCCACGACATCCGCCACGGCGCGCACGGGCTTTATGACACGGGCAATTACAGGGACTGGCCACGCGGGCGCTATCGCAACCAGTTCTGGGTCGAAGACAGCACCCTTGGGCGGCACTATTGCTTTGGCGTCTTTGGCCAGATGGTCATGGTCGCCCCGGACACCGGCATGGTGGCGGTCAAGTTCTCGTCCCAACCCGACTTTGTCGACAGCAGCTATTACCGCCTGACCATGGCCGGCCTTCGGGCCGTCGAAGCCGCGTTCTGATCCCTCGTCAAAGCGCCGGCTCAGACCATATCGCGCGCGATCCGCTCATCCCAATCGCGCGCGAAGATCTCCTTGCCGTTTTCGGTGATGCCCAGATGGGTCCGGACGATGAAATGCGTCGCATCGCAGCTGAGACTGCCGGTCGAGCGATGCCCGACAACCGCGTCCTTGCGCTGGATCGTCACCTCATAGCCGCAGTCACTGACGGCCGACAGCGGGTCGCCCTCGACAATGTGAAAGCGCGCATAGCCCGATGAGGTCACTGTCTGGCCGATATCCGGCATCTCGGTCCGGTAGGTCCAGCGCGGGAAATCGACCGAAATGCGCCCGCTGATCAGATCGTGACGGACGGCACGCGGCACCGGGTCCGGGGCCGGGTGGTGAATGACCGGGGTGCCGGGCCCGCTGGCAGGCGCAGCAAAGGCGCGCAAGTCCGCGTCGGCGGGGTCCGGTGGCCGGACGGGCAGATCAAGCCAGCTTTCCCCGGTGTGCACGCTCAACGTGGCCAATTCAGGCGACGGCCACAGGATCGGCCAATAGGTGGTGGACAGCGCCACCGCGATCCGGTGCCCCGCCGGAAAGGCGTGGGCGATGTCGTCCAGATCGACCACGGCCTGATAGACCCTGCCCGGCTCAAGTGCGGTGGCGAATTCATGGCTGTCGCGGTGCGTCAGGTTCAGGCATCCCAGTGCCACGCGGGTCGAACGGCCATCCGGCATCACATCGTTCAGCCGCACCGCGACCAGTGCCATCGGCTTGTCGCAGGAAAACCGCAGGTGCAGTTGCGCCGCCCCAAGGATTTCGGTGCGCGCCCCCAAGGGCTCGGAGACAAAGACCAGCGAGCCCGCGTCATCCTCGCGCTGATCGCTCGGCCATTCGGCGTCCTCGCCATAGCGCCCGACCTCGCCCGCCGCCGCACCAACCCACAGCGGCGAGCAGATGGCGGCCTGCTCCGGGGCGGTCGGCAGCGGCCCCAGCGCCCCGCCCCCATTGAGGTGCAGCCTGCGCCATGCGATGCGCGGCGAGGGCCAGACCGCCTCGCCAACCCAGCGACCCGGACGCTCCAGATAGCAGGTCGCAGGCGGCACGCTGTCCTGCATCCACACCCGGTACATCGGCTCGTCCATGATGCCGGTGTCGCGGCCCTTCATCCAGTGATCGCACCAGCGGATGACCTCCTGCAGCCAGCCAATCGCCGGCTGCACCGTCACGTCATGGGGAAAGGAATGCGCCCACGGCCCGATCAGGCCCCGCCGCGGCCCCGCAAGGCCCGCCAGCAGCCGCGGGACACTTTCGCTGTAATTGTCGGCCCAACCCGACACCGCATAGACCGGGATCTCGATCCGGCTGAAATCCTCGCAGACCGAGCCCTGTTTCCAATAGGCGTCGCGGCGCTGGTGGGCCAGCCACTCCATGATCCACGGCCGGTTGTGCGCCATCCGTGCCTGCCACATCGCGCGCCACTGCGGCCCGACAATCTCGGGGTCCGGCGGCAGGTCGTTGCTGGCCAGCATGGTCGCGGACCAGTCGAAATTGTCCTTGGACAGGCAGCCCCCGACCCAATGGATATCGGTCGCATAGCGGTCGTCGGTCGAGCCGACCGTGATGACCGTCCGCAGCGCGGGCGGACGCAGCGCCGCGATCTGCAACCCGTTGAAACCGCCCCATGAAATGCCAAACATCGCAACCTGCCCGTCGCACCACCCCTGCGCCGCGATCCACGCCACGGCGTCGCAGCCGTCCCGCAGTTCCTGCACGCTGTACTCGCCGTCGATCAGCCCCTCGCTGTCGCCCGTCCCGCGAATGTCCAGCCTGAGGCAGGCATAGCCATGACCCGCCAGATAGCTGTGCATCCGGTTGTCGCGCGACCGCGAGCCGTCGCGCTTGCGGTAAGGCAGGTATTCAAGGATCGCCGGAACCGGCCCGACCCCGACCGGCCGCCACAGCTTTGCCGCCAGCCGAATGCCGTCCGGCATCGGGATGAACAGGTTCTCGACGATGTCGACCGCGAACGGCCAGTCATTGGTCAGATCCCCCTGCATTCGTACCCTCTCCCCGGTCCCGCAGCCCTCAGGCGGGCAGACCGATATGCGGCTCCAGAAACGCCCGGCAGGCGGCAATCGCCTCTTGGGCAGGCATGACATCGGGGTCAAGACAGTGTTGCAGACTTAACCCGTCCACCAGACAAATCAATGACTTGGCCAAGAATCCTGCATCAACCTCGCGATCCCGCTCCGCCGCCAGAGCCGCAATCGCAGCGGTGACCTCGGCCAGGTAGTGGGTATACTGGCGACGGTGCTCGTCGCGCAATGCGGCGTTGTTCGAGATTTGCCCCCACAGCGCCACCCAGGTGTTCAGCACATCGCGGTTGAACGACTTCGGCGCGAAAAGGCCGTTGATCAACGCCGCCAGCCTTGCGCCCGGCGCGCCCTCGGCGGACATCTGCGGCGTCGTGTCGTGATAGATCCTCGCATACACCGCCGTCAAAAGGCCGTTCATCGAGCCGAAGTGGTGAATGATAAGCCCGCGTGACACGCCAGCCTCGACGCAGATCTTGTCGACGGTAAACTCCCGCATCCCGCCCCGCGCCATGCAGGCAAGCCCGACCTCGATCAATTGGGCCCGCCGGTCTTCGCTGGTCAGGCGGGTGTATTTGGGTTCGGTCCGGTTGCGTGCCACCACGGCTCCTTGTTGGTCGCCCTGCGGTTCAATTCATCGGCGCGCCGCCCTCAGCCTTGCGACGGGCGACATAGTCGTCAAGCGCCTCGATCACCGCAGGGTCAAGGACCGGCGGCTCGTAGCTGTGCAAAAGCTCTTTCCAGATCGTGTTGGCCCGGGTGCGGGCGTCCACCGCTCCATGGTCCAGCCAGTTGGGATAGTTGTCCCAATTGGACAGAAGGGGCGCGTAAAAGGCGGTCTCATAGCGCTCCATCGTCTGGGCGGTGCCAAAGAAGTGGCCCCCCGGACCGGCCTCGCGGATGGCCTCAAGGCCAAGGGCTGTGGGCGAGGTGTCGATCGGGTCGAAATAGGCATCCATCATCTGCAACAGTTCGGCATCAAGGATCAGCTTTTCAAAGCTCGCCGTCAGCCCGCCGTGCATCCACCCGGCGCCATGCTCCAACAGATGCGCCCCCCCCATCAACGCGCCCCACAGCGACATCGTGGATTCGTAGGACGCCTGCGCATCGACCTCATTGGCGGCGGTGGTGTTCGAAGACCGGAACGGAATCCCGATGCGCCGCGCCAGTTGACCCGAGGCCTGCGCCGCCTTGGTATATTCCGGCGTTCCGAACGCCGGCGCCCCCGAGCGCATGTCGACATTCGAGGTAAAGCCGCCATAAAGCACCGGCGCCCCGGGCTGCACGATCTGGGTCAGCGCCAGCACGGCCATCGCCTCGGCATGTTGCTGCACCAGCGCCCCGGCCAGCGTGATCGGTGCCATTGCCCCGGCAAGGGTGAAGGGCGTGATGGCCAGAACCTGCTTGTGCGACGCCATGGCGATCAGCCCCTCGGCCATCGGAATGTCCAGTTGCAGCGGCGAATTGGTGTTGATCACCCCGACCAGCATCGGGCTGTCCTTCAGCGCCTCGGTCGTGATGCCCCGCGAAATCGCGGCCATTTCAATGCCGTCCATGGTGCGGGCATGGCCAAGGGTCTGGGTCTGCCAGCTTTTGTCCATCGTGGTGATCTGGGCCATGTAGATGTCCAGATGCCGGGTCGCGGCCGGACGGTCCATCGGTTCGAACGGGCAGCCGCCCTCCTGATGGATCACGTTGACGACCTGAACCAGCTTCAGATAGTCGCACAGATCCTCATAGGTGCCGTCCCGCCGGCCCCGGTCATTGTCCATCACATAGGCCGGCCCGCCGACCGAGGCATAGATGCAGGCATTGCCGCCGACCTGCAGATCAAAGGCCGGATTGCGGGCGACGATGGGAAAGCTGGCCGGGGCATGGGACAGAAGGTCCATCACCAGATCGGGGTCCAGCCGCACCATCATGTCGGGCGTCACGGTCGCGCCGGCGCTGGCGTAACAGGACCGGGCGCGGGCGTCCAGCACCCGCAGACCCTGGGTTGCGACCAGATCCAGCGCCGCGAGGTGTATGGCCTCGACCTGATCGTCGCTCAGCACACGGATCGGCGCATAGGGCCGCGCCCGCTGGCCAAACGGGGCCTGCCTGACGCCAGACCTGCGCGGGCCGCGCGGGTTGGTGCGGCGGCGGGTCTCGCCGGTCATTCCGCCGCCCCGGGGGCCATAGACTCCGGGGGCTGCACAAAGTCGCGCGGCGCAAAGGGCGCGTCGCGCAACACCCTGATGTCGCGCGCGGCCAGCCCCAGCTCCTCGGCGGTCTTGTGACCCTGATAGACGGCATGGACGATGGCCCCGGGCGCATTGGCATCCCCCGTCAGCGCCAGCGACCTGATCCCCGCCGCGGCCAGATCGGCCCCCGCCAGCGCCCCATGCAGCGCCGAGCCCCCGGCGCGCTGCCCGACGATCACCAGCGACCGCGCTGCAATCGTGCTGCGCGCGCCGGAAAAGATCTGCGCCAGTTCCAGCGTGCTGCCGTCAAAGCCGGTCACCATCTCCAGCGTGCGATAGGCAATCCCGGCCTTGTGAAATGCGGCGTGAACCAGGGACAATTCGTTCGTCATCACCCCCCACGCCGCTGCCGTCCCCGCCGTGGTGACATAGCTCACCGCCAGCCCCCGCGCCGCCAGCGCTTCGGCAATGGCCGAGCCGACATAGTAATTGTCAAAGTCAAAGACCGCGACCGGACCCTCGATGGCCACCCCGGCCGCGATATCCTCGGGGGTATGGATGCGGGGCGCCGCAATGCCCGGGACCGGGATCTCGTTGGGGCTGAACAGGTTGGCCGTCCACCGCGCCCCCGTCGCCACCACCACATGATCCGCGCCGAACTCCAGCACATCCCCCGCCGTCATCTCGCTTTGCGCGAACAGCGCAACATTCGCCATCTGCCGCAGCCGCCCCAGCCGGTAGTCCACCACCCTGAACCATTCCCGCAGGCCCGGCAGCCGGCTTTCCCACACCAGCCGCCCGCCAAACTCCCGCGCCTTGTCGGCGACCGAGACCTGAAAGCCGCGCCGCGCCAGCGTCAGCGCCGCCTCCAGCCCCGCCGGACCCGAGCCCACGACCAGAACCGAGCCTTCGCCCTTCGTCCTCGCCACCTCGGGATGCCAGCCGCGCCGCCACTCTTCGCCCACGGTCGGGTTCTGCGTGCAGCGCACCCAGACCCCGTCATACCACGACGAGATGCAGATGTTGCAGCCGATGCATTCGCGGATCTCGTCCTCGCGCCCCTCGTCGATCTTGCGGGGCAGGAAAGGGTCGGCAATCGACGGCCGCGCCCCGCCGATCAGGTCCAGCACCCCGCGGCGGATCATCGACACCATCGTATCGGGCGAGGTAAAGCGGCCCACGCCGACCACCGGCTTGTCGGTGATGGTCTTGACAAAGTCGATCAGCTTTTCATGGCTGCCCTCGGGGGTAAAGCGCGACGCGGCACAGTCGGCGACGGCATAATCCATTTTCATGTCAAAGAGATCCGGCGCGTCCTTCAAGTGCTCCATCACCTCGTGCGCCTCGGATTGCGCCACCTCCGAGGGGCGGTGGCGCAGCTCCTGCAACGAGGTGCGCAGCGCCACGGCACAGCGCCCATGGGTGGCCTCGCGCACCGCGTCTATCAACTCCTGCACCAGCCGCACCCGGTTGCGCACCGACCCGCCATAGGCATCGGTGCGGTGGTTGCTGTCGGACATCAGGAAAGCGTGGGGCAGATAGCCCATGCCGGCATAGATATAAAGAATGTCAAAGCCCGCCCGCTCGGCCCGCACCGCGGCTTGCGCAAACCAGCGGATCAGGGTGCGGATGTCGCTGGCATCCATCACCTTTGGGCGCTGCGCCGACATATAACCGACATGGGTCGCCATCCACGGGATGCCCGAGGGTGACAACGGCGGCGCCCGTGTCGTGCGGTTCAGCGCAATGGCCCCGCCATGCCACAACTCCACCCCTGCCAATGCGCCATGCGCGTGCACGGCGTCAACCATGACGGCGTGCGCGCGCACATCCGCCTCATCCCACAGCGAGGCAAACGGAAACGGGCTGTCGTCCGATGAGGGGTCCACCGAACAGGCCCCGGTGCACACCACCCCCCAGCCGCCCTCGGCCTTCATGCCGCGAAACGCCGCCCGCGCATTAGGGGCCGCATTGGTCATGCCCGAGGCATGGGGCACCTGAAAGAACCGGTTCTTCGCCACCTTCGGCCCGATGCGGACCGGCTCGAACAAGACGTCATAGCGGGGATTGCGTGCCACGTTGCGCTCCTGTTGAATGGGAGTATAGTTGCACATGGGATGCCAGACGGTCAAGTTTCCTGTGCCGCTCAATCAACGGGGGATGGCAAGGAGAACCGGGGACCTTTAGGCCAGAACGGGATCAGCAGTCAGCAGTAGTCGCTGTCCTGAGACCTTTAATCAAAGCCGAAGAAGGAGAAATCAAGAATGACGGGTGATGTCTAGTTTGACCCCAAAGTGTCCTTCGCGTGTCTTGCTCTTGAACCCGCCCACGATCATTGCAGCGATTTTATCAGTGCCACCGCCAATTTCCTTCAATTGGCCGGCATAGTCTTTTGCGTCAGCTTTGCTGAAATATCCGACCTTTCGACCGTCAATCTCAACAGCTATTGCGTTTGAATCATGCGCGTTGGTTGGCTCAGGAGAAACTTGTGCGACGCATCTTAATTCTTTGCCATCCCGCGTCTTTTTTCCTGCCATGGCCTCAAGAGCATCCTGATAACTTGCTTCGCCGACAATATCGAATGAGAAGCTTCCGTTCCCTTTGAGCGGAACTCGGATTCTTCCTTTCCAAGGGCTTTCGTTTTTCGGCTTAGTCCTCATTGGCGCCGAATTGGGAATCGGGCGCCGGTCATCCGCGACGACTGACTTGTTGCGCCCGAAAAGCCAACCCATTAGTTTGTTTAGCATTTCCCACTCCATTGCTGCCGGTTTCTTCTGGGACACAGAAGCAAACCTTACGGCCAACCGATCAGAATTGGCAACCGGTGCAAAGCTAGGGAAACTACTGAACCGAGAAGTTCTGTTAGAACGAAGGGCAGGGCAAACCCATCTCACTTTGCTCGATAACCTTTCCATTTCCTTAATTTCTCAAACCCAACCCATTGATTTCCCACACCTTTCAAAACCGTCCAGATCTGGACGCCCTCTCACCCCTTCACCCTCCCCCCTGACGGATCATACAGCGCCCCCAGATGCAGCCGTGCGGGCACCCTTTCCGAGGCGACCTCCAGCTCATAATCACCTGAGGTCAAGAACCCCTCATCCACCCCCTCGGCCCGGACATACCCCATCCCGATGGGCTTGCC
>JANMCI010000124.1:0-16424 GCA_031361245.1 Rhodobacterales bacterium | reverse complement strand
GTGCTCTTCACCAGCTGCACCAGAAAACCGACAGTCGGAGGAACCGCGATTTTCAACGCTTGCGGCAGGATCACAAGGCGCATCCGGATGACGAACTTCATGCCGAGGCTGGCGCTTGCGTCCCACTGGCCCGTCGGGATCGCATCGACGCAGCCGCGCCAGATCTCGGCCAGGAAGGCGCTGGCATAAAGCGTCAACGCAAGGCCGGCGGCGAACAGCGGCGACACCTCGACCCCGAGCATCGGCAAGCCGAAGAAGATCAGGAACAGCTGCAGAAGCAGCGGCGTGCCCTGGAAGAACTGGATGTAGATCGTCGTGGCGCGTTGGCCGATCTTCGGAGCGCCATAGCGCCAAAGCAGCAGAAGCGTGGCACCGACCGTGCCGCCCACGAAGGCGATCGCCGAAAGCAACAGAGTCCAGCGTGCCGCGAGAAGCAGGAACCATGTGACGTCGATCAGGGACAACGAGATCATGCGCGCTGGCTCCGAAACAGCTGCATGCCCGCACGGTCGAGCAGCCAGCGAAGCCCCAGCGCCATGCTCAGGTAAATGACTGCGACCGCGAAATACGTCTCGAAGGCACGGTAGCTGCGGGACTGGATCAGGTCGGCTACATGCGTCAGGTCGACCACCGCGATTTGCGAAACGACCGCGGATTCAAGCATCGTGATGACGATCTGGCTGACCAGCGAGGGATAAACCACCGCGATGGCCTGCGGCAAAACGATCTGGATGAAGACCCGCAGCGGCGAAAGGCCGAGCGAAAGCCCGGCTTCGCGTTGCCCTTCGGGAACAGCTTCAAGTCCGGCGCGGACGATCTCGATGCCGTAGGCGGTCAGGTTGATGGTCATCGCCAGCGCCGCGGCCATCAGCGCAGTCAGCTTTATTCCGATGCTCGGCAGACCGAAGAAGATGAAGAAAAGCTGCACTATGAAGGGCGTGTTGCGGATCAACTCGACATAAGCGCCGACAAGTGCTTTTGCCCAAGGCGCACCCCACAGCCGGGTGACCGCGCCGCCGACGCTCAGCAACAGACTGAAGACGGCGGCAACTGCAGTCAGGGCAAGTGTAAGGCCCGCCCCCTGGAGGAGCGGGCCAATGTTGGCCAGGATGGCAGTGAATTCAAGCTCGTAACCCACGAAGCGATCAGAAGTCGGCGGCCAGCGGCTGCTTTAGCCATTTCACCGCGATCTCGTTCAGGCTGCCATCGGCCTTCATATCGGCCAGCGCCTTGGCAAGCGCGTCCTTGAGCCCGGTTTCACCCTTCTTCACAGCCATTTCCGAGGGCGAGGTCAGAAGCTGGAACTTCTCAACCGGCTTGATCGCCGGATTCTGCGCGAGGATGGTCGCGCCGACATCGTTGCCCACAACCATCAGTTGCGACTGCCCGGACAGGAACGACGAGATCACGCCGCTGTAATCGGCATATCGCTGGATATCGGCGTCGGCCGGGGCGATCTTTGTGACCTCGGTATCCTCAAGGGTGCCCTTGTTCACTGCGATGGTCTTGCCGGACAGGCCGGCGGCGTCCTTCACGTCCAGCTCTTCCGGCCCCATAACTACGATGTAGTAGGGCGCATAGGGGCCGACGAAATCGACAACCTGGGCCCGCTCGTCGCTGTAGCCGATCGAAAGCAGCACATCGACCTTGTCTTCCGTCAGGAACGGAATGCGGTTCTGCCCGGTGATGCCGACCAGTTCGGCTTTGACCCCAAGCGCCGCAGCAAGCTTGTCGGCCACTTCGGTATCGTAGCCTTCGATCTTCATGCTGGTGTTGAGCGAGGCGAAGGGCGGAAAATCCTCGAAAATACCGACCCGGAGCACACCTGCCTTGGTCACGTTTTCAAGTGTATCAGCTTCTGCCGGGGCGATTGCTCCAGTCGCAAGAGCTGCGGCAAACGCAAGGCCGACGGCAATGCTGCTCCGGCGGGACGGATTGAGGGTCATTTATCTCTCCTGAAGGTTTCGAGGGGGGCGGTATGGGGACTCGGACGGCTTGGATCATCGGTAAAGCGTCCAGCCGTCACGGTCACTCGGCCCGAAAGGACCCGACGGGTGGCAACATAGGGCCAGGACACAAGTGCAATGCGACCCGTCACGACCAGTGACCGATCATCGCTCAGCTTGGCAGAATGATCGGCGCTCCGCCACAAAATACGCGTTTGCCGGGCCGGGGTGCTGGCAGACTAGGCGGCCTGGCCCTCGCTGATGGTCGATGGCTTTCCGCCTGCGTTAGCGTTCGAGGTTGAGCTCCACCTTTGGGATTGAGCTCCGGCATGGTCAAACCCGATGCGGCTGTTCTTTAGCCTTTCACAATCATTTCAATGGCCTCTGCCAATTTAGCTAGGCCCTCTTCTTGAGGGTCGCGCTGCATTGCAAGGATCTTAGTGAGCTTGATGTAGTGCCCTGTCGCCCCACCGACACCAGCCTGCTTAAGCGGATCGGTGTGAGCGATGATCTGCGCCATAACCGGAGCTATAGCTGAAAGTTGGTGACGGGGGATCGGGTGGCATATCAAGCCTTCCTGCCAGGGGCGTCACCGCGTGAGCGCCTTCAACCAGCACATTGATCCAGAAGTCGTGATCCGCTCCGGTCACCCGCCGCTGCCACACAGCCATCATCGACAGCCAGGCCACTCCAATCATACCGATCCGCAAGAACGGGCGACCGTGGAAAGAGGACTGTCCAGCAGCGACCGCACGCAACGAAACCCTGCGCGCCACCCGGCACTATGGCAGGGCGTTCTGGAAGCGCTGGACCGGATACCACGTCCGAAGCCGGATAGAAGCGAAGATGCGCTGTCTTAAACCCTTTGGCGAACGCATCGCCGCAAGAGACCCGGACCGCCAAACCGCCGAAATCCAAGTCCGCATCGCGCTGATGAACCGCTTCTCGGCCCTCGGGACGGCCGAGATCGTGCCTGTCGACTGAGGCTGACGGGGAAAGGGGCCATCATGCCTCACGCGGGAGTTACGCAGCAACGCCCCTTTGCCCTGATTCCCCAGTTGTCTGAGCGCATGCAGCGCCTCTGCGCGCATTCTTATTCGTGACGTCCCTAAAAACGCGAACAGAGTCCCGCCGTCGATTCCCACACCGCCCCGGCTCGCATGGCAAATGACGGCTTCGAAACTGCGGTTTCACGCCCTCTTGCTTTCGGCAATATTTGCCGTATCGATGCTCAGGACGAACTCCCCTTCAAGGTCAGCTGGAAGCGGCAGTTCGCATTGACGCCGTTCCCGATTGTCCAACTTTTCATGGAACATGCGCAGCGGTTCTTTTTCTTCCAAACGCCTGCCGATTGCCAGGGTGCGGTGCCGAAGGGTCTCGAAGCTCTTCGGCGACAGCCCCGGTAGAATTTCAGCCAGAACATCCGCCGCCGTCCGGTAGGGCGTCAGGGCGCCGAGCCTTGCGTTCAACGCCATCCGTTCGGGCATTGCCCGATCTGGGCAAAGCTCGGGAACTGGGGTGATAGTGAAGTCGTCGCCGGGGTGCAGCGTCTGCACGGGTAGAGCCTTGGGCTGCGTAGGATCACGGTGCGCTAGAAAGTCTGAATCGTTCTCGAGGTATCTTCTTTAATTGGTCAGGTGCCGCCACAGCCTTGGCAATGACGCCGAAACATGACGTAGAGGCCACATTGCTGTTCGACAAGAAACCCTTGTAGCGATTCCAATATCTCCTTTCGTTCCACGATTGACAGTCCCGCTGACCATCGGGCAGATCGTCGAAATCTTTCTCAGTTGAACGGTCCCCATGCAAACTGGCACAACCGGGCGCTAACCCTAACGTTCGCCGTCGATCAGCCGGGCATTGTTTCGCACCATCTTTTCAGCCAGAGCCCGTGCCATCAGCGCATGAATCAGTGAGGCCAACTCGAAATCGCTGTGCTGCAGCGCCGCCAGCGTCGCTTCGCTCAAGCACCAGACTTTCGCGGCTCCGTTCGCCACGATATCGGCCTGGCGTGGCTGATCGAGATAGGCGGCAGCCTCGCCGACAATAGCCCCGGAGGTCATCGATCGAACGCGCAGCGGCGGGCCGTCACTGTGGTTGACGAGGACAGATACCCTTCCCTCTTCGATGATGAAAATATCCTTGCTGCGGGACCCCTGACGGATAAGCACCTCACCGTCCGCGAGGTGGATGGGACGCAGCGCCGCGGTCAGATCTGCACGGCGCGGGTGGTCGGCTACAAAACTGTCGAGAAGCTTCGCCAATCCGTGGCCTGCAGTCCGGCCTTCCGGGCATTCCGCCAGAAGCTCATCCTCAATCGCCTCAAGGGATTGATCGGGCAAAAGATCTGCACGTATTCCCGACACCTTGAGGAAGCCATTCTGCCACCGCTCCATCACGGCCGCGACGTCATCAGTCAGGCCACAGGCCGCAAGTGAAAGGTTTCGCCGTCTTGCAGCGTACGACAGTTTCTCCAAAGCGGCACAGGCGGAGGAATCCATGCCGCCAACCCGCGAAAAATCCAGAAGAAGCCAGGCCTTTTGCAACGGGTTGACCTTGATGGCGCGCACGTCGGACGACAGTTTCTCGACTGAACCGAAAAACAGGTACCCTTGCAGAGGTGCCCATCTGACCCGGTTGGCGTGAAGCTGCAGGAACGCCTCCTCCAAGGGTGACCGGTCAACGTTGCTGCGTCGGGCCGGCCGCGAGAGATTTCTTCTGAGAACCGGGATCCGTGCATAGCTGATGACAAATATCACCAAAGCAATGATGAGCCCGGCCGCTATGGCGGTGAACATGCCTTGCCACATTGTCACCAAAACGATGAGGTTAACGATCGCCCAATCCTGCGAAGGCAGGCGCTTGCGCGAGCCCAGAAGCCAGTCGCTGATCATGGAGAGGCCAATGAACAGCAAAAGCCCCGCCGAGATGAAGTTCGGCACCGCCGCCACGATCGGCCCTGCCAGCAAGAAACCTACGAGAACGACCGCACAGTATCCCGCCGTAACTGCCGGGCCGGTCCGCCCTATTCGGTGTGCCATGATGGTCGAGGCCGCCGAAAGGTAAGCCACAACCCCACCGAAGGCGCCTATGGCAATATTCGTCAGCCCGGTGACGCGCAGTTCCCGGTTGATGTCGATATCTTCGCGCAGGGCAAGTTCCGCGCCCGTGGTGTTCAGCAAAAGACCGACAATGCTGACGACGACGATAACCGAAATGATCGGCAGGGCCGACGGCAACTGGTTCCAGTCGATCTGGGCAAGCAAGTCCAGGTCAAGGCCCGCCACAGGGTTGCCCACCTTTGCCGAAGGCAACAAACCCATGGAACGGGCGTCGTCGAGCGGGATCTGCAAGACCCAGAGGGCGGTGTAAAAGCTGATCAAGGCGATGAGCAGGGCACCAAAAAGAGCGCGCACGCCACCAAAGAACTGCTGACCGACCAGGATCAGCGCCGACAGCCCCAGTGTCGGCAGTGTCAGTCCGACCAGATTGGGACCGACCAGCGACCGGGCCACCGTCAAGTAGGTGGTCGCGCCGCCCGTGATCAGCGAAAGCGCTGCAAAACTCAAAATCCAGCCCGATCCGGCCAGAAAGCCCACGGCCACCGGATAGGGCATCAGGCGGGCAGCGCTGCCCAACTTGAAACGCCCCAGCACCCACATCGCCAAACCGGTGATGGCAGAACTGGTACCAAGGATCATGAGGCCCGTTGCCAGTCCCGCCCCGCCACCGCCGGCAGCCGCCCCTGCCGCCGTGCCGACAGCAGGGGCAATAACGGCAATGGTGGTGTCTTGAGCGATTCCCAGCGCGCCTTTGAACCCGCCGAACCCCGCCAAAATCATCGTTGAGACCAGTGTTGCCAGCAAGAACAACGCCGTGCCCGTTGCCGCGGATCCGGCCAGCGGGCCGCTGAAGACAAGGCTGGCCAGTGCCACGCAGGTCCCGACGGCATCAATGCCCAGAATCCCACCCAGGAGAAGTGCCTTGCCACTGGCCAGACCCTGCCCAACTCGACCCTGAGAACTCAAACCGTCCGCCCCCGCGCGTCTCTTTTGGATGTTGTACATGGGGCCGACTGCCTTGTCCCAAGAATGTGAAGAACTTGGATCAAAGCAAGTCCCTTGCCCCGTGGCTGGAACTCGTTTCGCAGTTGACAGCCCGGTCTTCCGTTCGACAAGTTGCCTCTGCCAAGCTTCCTTGGCCCCGCAGATGGAAATCGTCATGTTGCGCAAACTTGTGCTTGTCCGCCACGGCGAGGATCCGCCGGATGACCGTGTGGTGACATTCGCTGTGCAAAACGGGTTCGCCCCGATTCTCTTGCGCCCCTTCAAGGGCGACAAGTTGCCTGAACCTGGACCGGACGTGGCAGGCTCGGTGGTCTACGGTGGCCCGTTCAATGTCTTTGAAGAAGACAAGCACACTTTCCTGAATGCCGAGGCGGACTGGATCCGCGCCTGCATGGCCAAAGGCATCCCGCTTCTGGGCATTTGCCAGGGCGCGCAACAAATCGCCCGAGTTCTGGGGGCCGAGGTCGGCCCCTTTGAACGGACGGTGCATGAGTTTGGTTATTACCCGGTCTCGCCCACGCCCGAAGGGCGCGATTTCCTTCCCGAAACGCTTTACATGACCGAGGCGCATTACCACGCGTTCGCAATTCCCGAAGGAGCGGTGCATCTGGCGACCAGTCCGCTTTATCCCAATCAGGCCTTCCGCTTCGGCAAGACGACCTTTGGGGTCCAGTTCCACCCCGAATGTACCATCGAAGGCTTTCGCCGCTGGCAAAGAAATGCTTGGGCCCCCTATGGTCGGCCTGGCACCCAGACGCGCGCACAACAGGACGCTTTGATGATGGCCCATGATGAAAGACAGGGCGATTGGTTCTATGACTTCCTGGGAAAGTTATTCGGCACGCCCGATTGACCGGCTACCCCCAGGGCAAGGAGAAAGTCTTGACGTTCGTGAAGCTCTTCATCGCTTCGATAACGCCCTCCTTGTAGCCATTGCCGCTGTCCTTGATGCCGCCAAAAGGCGACATCTCGATGCGGTAGCCGGGCACCTCCCAGATATTCACCGTCCCGACCTCAAGGCCGCGAATATAGGCCTGCATCCGGCGGAAGTCGTTGGTGCAGACCCCGGACGACAGCCCGTAGCTGGTTGAATTCGATATCCGCATCGTTTCGACGTCGTCATCGCTGACCCGGATGATCGGGATGATCGGGCCGAAGGTTTCCTGCATGACCAGGTCGCTTTCATGCGGGACATGGTCCACCACGATGGGAGGCAACAGCGCGCCTTTGCGGCCAGGATCGTACAGCACTTTGGCCCCGATCGCCTCGGCCAGGTAGACGCGCTTCTCAAAAAGCTCGGCGGCGCGGGCGTGGACGACCGTGCCAAGGTCGGTTGAGGGGTCCATCGGATCACCGAAGCGCAGCCTTTTGGCGCGTTCAAGTACAAGCGGGACGAACCGGTCGGCGACGCTTTCCTGACACAGGATACGCTTGACGGCGGTGCAGCGTTGGCCGGAGTTCTTGGTGGCCCCGGCGACGGCAAGATCGGCGGCCTTGGCAAGGTCGGCGTCGCTGAGATCGCTGCAGATGATCAAAGGGTCATTGCCGCCAAGCTCCAGCACCTGGCGCTTGTAGACGGCTTTGGCAGCGATCATTTTGCCGACGGGAATCCCTCCGGTGAACGTGATCAGCTCGATGTTCGGGTTGGTAATCATCTCCTCGCCGATGTCGGCAGGCCATCCGGTGACGACCGACAGCATTTGCGGCGGCAGGCCCGATTCATAAAGGGCATCCGCAAGCCAGATCGCGGTCAGCGGCGTCAGTTCCGTGGGTTTGCAGACGATGCAATTGTTGGTTGCAATCGCCGGGGCAATCTTGTGGCTGATCATGTTCAGAGGGTGGTTGAACGGAGTGATCGCCGAGATGCAGCGCAGGGGTTCGCGCGTGGTGAAAATCTTGCGCGCCTTGCCGTGCGGAGTAAGGTCGCAGGAAAATATCTCTCCATCGTCATGAATGCACATTTGGCCCGCAAGGGTATAGACGTCATAGGCGCGGCCACATTCGTAAAGCGCATCGGACAGCGAGATGCCCAGTTCGGCCGTGATGATGGGGGCAAGCTCTGCCTTGCGGTCGCTGATGAGCTTCGCGACGTTCAGCAATATCTTCTGACGTTCATAGCGGGTCAGCCTGGGCTGATAGGCAGCGGCAATTTCAAACGCCTCGCGCGCATGTTCGGCCGTTCCGGCGGGGACCGATCCGATCTGCTCGCCCGTGTAAGGGTAATGGACGGGGACGCGGTCCTTGGAGTCGACCCGCCGTCCGGCGATACGCATGGCTTCGTGCCGCATGGGAATGGGGGGCATTGCGGGCTCCTTACAGGGCAGCGGCGGCGGTGGCGTAGAAAAGCGCGTCGAAGTTGCGCAGAACGGGCTGCGATGGCAGATCGAGCCGGCGATTGACGATGAACGGCACCTCTTGCTCGGTCAGCCCGCCATGGCTGCGCAGGGGCTCGTTCAGGGCGGCCAGATCGTGGCGATGAGCCGAGGTGCCAAGGGTCATGTTTTCCGTCGAGATCATCACGACGTCGCCGATCCGGTCGCCCGGCAGCTCGAAGCGACGGATGGCTTCGGATCGGTCCACGACAAGCAGCATGCCCGGGGTCGCGGCAAGACGCGCGATTACCGCGGCATGATCGGCTTTCGCTGGCAGATAGGCCGTGGCAAAGGAGCCAAGGGCGCCGTGATGAACGACATAGGGGTCGGTGATCGGCAGGATGACGCGGGCAGCTTCGTTGCCAAGCCATTCGTCCAACAGGTCCTGAACATAGACTACGGCAGGCGAGCCGTCGGCGAGGTGCTTGGGTTTCATGCCGTGATCCGCAGTCACGACAATCGCCGCCCTCATGGCGTCCAGCTGTGCCAGATACCGATCAAACATCGCGTAGAACGCCTGCGCCTCGGGTTGGTGGGGAGCATATTTGTGCTGCACGTAGTCGGTGGTCGTCAGGTACATCACATCAGGAGACCAGTCGCGCAGCAGCTTGACCCCGGCGGCAAAGACGAATTCGGAAAGCTCGGCGGAATACACCTCAGGCTGGGGAAAGCTCAGCCAGTTTGCGGCATTGGCCTGACCATGCTCTGCCAGCGTCGAAGATGCGGAGCGTTCTGCCGAGAAACAACGGGCGCGGTCTTCATCGAACCTGAGGCCGGCGCCCAGAAGGGCACGCAGTTTATCCTTGGCCGTGACGACCGCGACGCGGGCCCCGGCATTGTAGAAGGCCGAAAAGACCGTGGGCGCCCGCAAGAAACGGACGTCGTTCATCATCACCTCTTTGCCAGTTTCGGGCTCATAGAGGTAGTTGCCGCAGATCCCATGAACGGACGGCGGTCGTCCGGTGGCGATGCTCAGGTTGTTCGGGTTGGTGAACGACGGGATCACCGAATGGGCCAGACGGTCGGTGCCGGTGGCGCGGATGCGCTGCAAGGTTGGCATTAGGCCGGCCCTGATTGCGACCTCCAGATATTCCGGCTCGCAGCCATCAAGACAAATAGCGATGGCGGGAACTTTGGGCCATGGATAGGTCCGACCGTTGACGGTGACAGGGGTGTTCATGGACATTCCTTCAGGCGGCAAGTTTGGCGCGTTCGGCAAGCGCCGCGGCCGGCGGGGCGGCAGAAGTGACGCCCATTTCAGCAAGGCATTCGCCGGCGGCGGCGACCACCCGACGCATGACATGCTCATCCATACGGCCAATGAGGCCGATGCGGAAGCTGTCGACCACCGTCAGTTTGCCGGGGTAGATGATGAACCCCTTGGACTTCATCAGGTCGTAGAACCGGGGGAACACGAAATTCGGGTCTGCGGGACAGAAGAACGTCACGATGATGGGCGAAAGCCAGCGATCCTTCAGCAGGGTTTCAAAGCCAAGTTCGCGCATTCCCGACACCATCACATCGCGATTTCTAGCGTAGCGTGCGCCACGGGCAGCAACTCCGCCCTCCTCGTGGTGGAGGCGCAGCGCCTCAAGGAAAGCCGCGACGACATGCGTCGGAGGGGTATAGCGCCACTGACCGGATTTCACCATGTTCGCCCACTGGGCATGGACATCGAGGCTGAGAGAGTGGCAGTTGCCCTTGGACGCCAGCAGCTCTGTCTTGCGGGCGATGACGAAACCGAACCCCGGCACTCCCTCGATGCATTTGTTGGCCGAGGACACCATGGCATCATAGTGGATGCCGGTCAGGTCGACAGCCCCAAAGGCCGACATCGAATCCACCAGCAGCTTGCGGCCGCGGGAATAGACGGCCTCTGAAATCTCGGCCACCGGGTTCAGGATGCCGCTGGAGGTTTCGCAATGAATGGCAATCACGTGGGTGATCGCAGGGTCGGCGTCCAGCGCGGCCGCAACCTCGTCGCCGCGCGGTGGCATGTAGTCGCCCTTGTCGATCAACCTGTAGGCCCGTCCGATATAGCGCATGGTTTCTGCGGCGCGCAGGCCATAGGCACCATTGGCCAGAACCAGAACCTTGCCGTCATGCGGCACAAAGCTCCCCAGCATCGCTTCAACACAATAGCTGCCGGACCCCTGCATCGGCACGCACGCAAATTCGCCTTCGGTGTCGCCTGCCAAGGCAACCAGTTGATCGCACAGCGATTTGGTCATCGCCCGGAAATCGGCGTCCCATGATCCCCAATCCCGCAGCATCGCCTCTTTGACGCGGAAGTCGGTGGTCAGCGGACCGGGGGTCAGCAGATAGGGCTCACCCATTCTGGGGGCGGGAAACGGGGCGTCGGACATGGCAGCCTCCTGTTGCACGCTTGCGTTTTTCACAAGGAGAAGGAATTGTAAAATCGTTGTTTCCGATGAAATCATAAGTTCTTCAGGAGGAAATCATGCGTCACGTTCAATTGCGCGCCTTTCATCACGTCGCCCTGACTGGCAGCTTCTCGCGGGCAGCCGAGGTCCTGCATGTCACCCAGCCCGCAATTTCCGATCAAATCAGAAAACTGGAAGAGGAATATGACACGCTGCTTTTCAACCGCGCCAAGCGCCAGGTCACGCTGACCTGGTCGGGCTCCGAGCTTCTGGAAATGACCCGGCGGCTGTTTGACGCCGAGGATCAGGCTCGGCAGCTCCTGTCGGAAAACCGCGCTCTGCAGGGCGGCACCCTCAGGATCATGGCGGACAGTGCCGCTCATGTGCTGCAGGTCCTTGCGGTCTTTCGGGCGCGCCATTCTGGGGTTCGGGTGACAATCCGCACCGGCAACAGCCAGCAGGTGATGGACAGTCTGCATGCCTACGAAGCCGATCTCGGCGTTATTGGTGAAATCCCGGAAGGCGAGATCTTCGACCATGTCCGCCTGAATGCCACCCCGATCACGGCCTTTGTCGCCAGAGGCCACGCGCTGTCACGACGGCCAGAACTCACGTTTGGCGATCTGGCCGGTCATTCTCTGGTTCTGCGGGAGCATGGGTCCAAGACGCGGACCAAACTGGAAACGGCCGCTGCAGCGGTTGGCGTCACCCTTGAGGCCGCAATTGAGGCCGAGGGTCGCGAAGCGGTGCGCGAAATCGTGGCGTCGGGTGCTGGGGTCGGCTTTGTCTCTGGTGCCGAATTCATCCCCGACCCGCGGCTGGTCGCCATTCCAATTGCGGGCGGCGACGCGTTGATGATGCAGGAAGCGCTGATCTGTTTGCGCGAACGCCGCAACGGCAAGATGGTGCGCGCCTTCCTGGAAACGGCGCGCTCGATCAGCGCGAAATGAGGGTCAGGCGCTTTCTGACAGCGGCTGGGCGGCAGCCCGCACTGTGCCTTCATCGCGCATCAGATCGTCGATGAAGAGACTGAGAAGTTGCGAGCGGCCCGTCACGCCTGCCTTGCGATAGATCGCATTGGTCTGTGCCTTGACCGTGCCTTCCGACGTGGATCGCAGAACCGAAATCTCGGCCGTTGACATGCCCTTGATGGCAAAAAGCGCCACATCCCTTTCGGCTGGCGTCAATCCCCACTCGGTGAAGCGTTCTTCCAGCAGGTCCAGAAATGCGCCGGACGCCCGGCGCAACCGCTCTTGCGCCTTGTTCCGATCCTGCACGACACGTCTCATGGCGAAACCACCCGAAACAGCGCCGATCACCAAACCGAAGGCCGCTGAAATTTCCAAAAGCTCGCGCATTGCCCAGCTTAGCGCTGAGGCCTCAAAGCCGAAAATCGAAGAGAATACATCCGACACGAAGAAGATTGCGCAAAGCGCTTGGGCCAGAAACAAAACAGCGACAAAACCTTGTCTTCCCACGCGTCCCCCGCTTCGTTCCTGCTAAAGAGTGGCCTTTGCCTGGCGCGGCGGGCCGGTCAATCAGTCGCCGTTGCTGTCGCCACTGCGGTCTTCACCGTCGCCACCGCTGCCGGAATTGTCAGAGTCTCCGCCATCACCGCCACTTCCGGAACCGGAGTTGTCATCACTTCCGCCATCGTCGTCGCTGCCGCTGCCAGAGCCGCTGTTATCGTCCCCACCGCCATCGGTGTCGCCATCGTTATCGTTGCCGTCATCCCCGCCGTCTTCGACGTCATCGAGGACCAGACGTCTTACGCCATCACTCGAAACCGGCGACCAGACATCCCGCAGGATTTCGCCCGTGCGCGGGTTCAATACAATTTCGCGCATACCGTCGCCGCGTGTGCCAACGATTCTGATCCGGCCAAGCCAAGTCGTTTCAACCGAAATACCGCTGAACCCGAGTTTTGTAAGCTGGGAAATCACCTGGTCTGCATAGGACGCGGCGAGGGCGGGCCCCGCCAGGGCCGCGAGGGCAGTTGTACCTGCCAGTCCGAGTAGGAATTGTCGTCTTTTCATTTTACTCTCCGGAACCGTCCGGTGCCTCTCGTCAGTTATCCGCCAAGGGCCGATGCACAGCAACCCTTGGCGTTCGGTCTCGATGTCGCAGTGCTTCAGACAGGTGGGGAATAGCCGACCCCACCCGCCCGGGTTGAGACGTCAGTCGTCGTTGTCGGAGCTGCCGCTGCCCGAGTTGTCCTCGTCGGAGTCGCCATCGGAATCATCGCCTTCACCTTGATCGCTCGAATCGTCACCACTCTGGTCGTTGTCGTCATTGCTGTCGTCGTTCGAAGCATCGCCGTTGTCGTCGTTGGCATCGTCGTTCAAGTCTTCGCCATTGTCGTCGTTGGCATCGTCGTTCAAGTCTTCGCCATTGTCGTCGTTGGCATCATCGTTCAAGTCTTCGCCATTGTCATCGCCGCTTTCATTGGCTCCGACGAAGTCATGGCTCTCTTGGGTGACTTCAACCCCGGCTCCCAGGTCACTGCCCGTTGCACGGCTGGTTTCCTGCTTCAGGATATCACCGGTTTCGGCATCGTATATGACCTCGACCTTGGCGTCGCCCATGGTCGCTTCGACTTTGATCTGGGTCAGGCCGGTCACAACTTCGATCTTGGTGTAGCCCTTTGCTTGGTAGGCCGCGACCAGTTCGTCGGCGGTGACTGCGGCCATGGACATCGTGGCGGCAAAGATCAGGGCGGTGGACAGGAGAAGTCTCTTCATTTCAGGTTCCTTTGTTAAGCGGCACATTCGGCATTAGGCCCAAGCCGCCCGACCCGAGCGCTGCCGGTACTGCCAACTTCCGCTCCGGGATCGGGACAACCCGGCGCGGGGGGATTATTGGCAGCACCGGCTTCACACAGACCCCGCTTAGGGAGCGTGGGGTTCCGGCATTGGGATCGGGATGCGCCGGAATTTGTCTTGTCTGTGTTTGGCTCGGGTCGTTTGGTTGTCGTGCCACATTGCTGCGGTGAACCCTGAATGCATGAATTGTCAGCGGAAAAGAATTGACCTGCGGTTTAAGACACCCCCCCTAAACCAGCACTTCTGTCCATAAACTCCAGTTTAGGACCTTGCTCAGACCAAAGTCCGAAGTATTCAGCTCACAATCTTTGGAAATTCAAGGGATTACGCCCCAACCCTAAACAATCGGCACGGGACGCGACAACGACCGTTATTTGGACTTGCCGGCGCGAATCACGCGACCTTTTCGGCTTCCGCAAAACCACTTGCCCGGTCAGCCCCCATCAGATCCTCGATGAACAGGCTCAATAGCTGAGGGCGTCCCGAAACGTCAGCCTTGCGGTAGATGGCGGCGGTCTGCGCCTTGACTGTGCCCTCACTTGTTTCACGCAAGCGGGCGATCTCCTGAACCGTCAAACCCTTGATGGCAAACAGCGCCACGTCGCGCTCGGCCGCAGTCAGGCCCCATTCATCAAAGCGCGCATTCAAGAGATCGATGAACGCCCCGGAGGCGCGCTCCAGCCGGGCCTCGGCGCGCCGCAAATCGCCAAAAGCCCGCCAGACCAGGATGGCGCCGAAGATCAGGCCAAGCAGCAGGCCGATGAGCGCGCCGACCTCCATCATCTCCCGCGTGCTCCATGCCAATGGAATTGGATAAATGCCGATCACCGACAACAGGATGTCCGACGTAAACAAAAGCGCACAAACCGCCTGCGCGACCAACAGGGCGAGAAAGGCACCGGCGCGGGTCACGGTTCTCCTGCCCTGAACGGAAGGAGGGGGTCCACGAGAATGAGGTCTGGCGACTCGAAGCCGTCCGGGCTGGAGACTTCGGTGTCTGACCCGACGTCCGGTTCGCCGCTTTCTTGGTCAGGCTCAGCCGTCGCTGCCCCGCCAGAGGAAGTAGCGACCCCGGCGGCTATTCCGGTCGTCGTGCCTGACCCCATGCTCGTGGCGCTCGCGGCCGAGGTCGTGCCACCGCTCTTTCCGGTTGAGGGTTTCAAGGTCGCTATTTGCGGCAGCATCACCGCATAGTCCCTCAGGATTTCGCCGGTCCCGGGGTTGACCACGATCTCGCGGCGAATTTCGTCGTTCTGCGCTACGATGCGCAGGCGGCCGAGAAACGTGTAGCCTTCTTCGAGAATCACGTAACCCTGCGCTTGCAGACTGGCCAGTAATTGCTGCTCGATGGTCATCGCCCATCCAGTCCCGGCCAATCCGACCCAAAGTGCCGCGGCCAAGAGCAGCCTGTTCATGACGATTCCTTTAGGGTCTGCCATCTGGAACACCTTTCAGTGTATCTCATGCGGCCCGCTCCGCAAGAAGGTGCGGCACCAGCCGAAATACGGCTGGTGCCACGCGGTCGTTGTCTGACCGCTTCAGTGACCTACACCATTCTGCCACTCGCAAATCCAAGGCAATTGCGGATGCTGCAGAAGGCATTCTGCCATGCCGCTTGCCGCAAAGGTTCGTGACGAGGAGCGTTTCGGCTTGGCCGCCGGCGCGTCGTTTTGCGCCGCCTGCGGGGCGACATCACCCACCGCACCCTCGCCCATCTGATAGGCTTCAAGGGGCAGATCCCATGCCGTGAAATCGCAGTCGTCGCATTGGACCGGACCACCGTCGAGATAGTCGATCACGACTTCGCCCTCGTCGATCACGGTGCCGTCGTCCACCCAATCGACTGAACCGTCGATCGTGACATCGTCCACCGTGCCGTCAGATCCGCCGTTGGTGCCGTCATCGACCCAGTCGTCCGTCCCATCGACGACCGTCCCATCGACTACCGTGCCGTCGTCGCCCGTGCCGTCAGTACCGCCGCCGGTTCCGTCATCGACCCAGTCGTCGGTTCCGTCGCCCGTGCCGTCGTCACCCGAACCATCGTCGACCGTGCCGTCTGATCCGCCGTCCGTGCCGTCGTCACCCGAACCATCGTCGACCGTGCCATCTGATCCGCCGTCAGTGCCGTCATCGACCCAGTCGTCTGTTCCGTCGCCCGAACCATCCTCGCCCGTTGTCTGGTCCGTACCATCGTTAGGCGGGTCACCCAGACCGCCGCCGCCATTCGGGTCCGGCTCGCCGACTGCGATGCCTTCCGAACCGGCGTTCAGATCATCCCGGTTCTGGACTTCGCCTGCGTCCACCACATCGGTCGAAAGAGTGACAGCATCGCCACCGGTGGGCGATGTATCCTGCCCCATGACCGCCGTTGTCATCATCATTGCCGCCGCGAGCGTAAAACCGCTTCGCAAGATCAGCCCGTTGAGATTGCCTCGTACCATATCCCTCGTACTCCTTCCGTTACTGCCTCATACCCGCGTTCAACTTGCCGAATCGCACTGGTCTTCGGATGGTCGGGAAATTCTGCACCTTCATCTATCCGCCAAACGTTTGCGCAGACCAAGCGTTGCCGCGCAATTGGCTGTAAACCTTCGTTTAGCGGGGGCAGGTTCATTGGGATTTTATCGACTATTCTTGATATTTCCTTATAATATCAATTTCTTGCAGAAACGCCGTCCGCAAGGGACTTCCAGCAACGCTCCGGCCGGCGGGGGTAAGCCGGTTGCTGTCAATTTGTCCTAAATGCTTCAATCCGCGGCACTCTGGCCACATCCGGCGGCTTGTCAGAGCTGCCCAGGAAACATCTCGGCAACTTTGCGATGTCGGCCGCGGT
>JANMCI010000114.1:0-5551 GCA_031361245.1 Rhodobacterales bacterium | reverse complement strand
ATCAACCTCGGGTTTCAAGCCGAGCCAGTTGCAGGAGGGTGCTGCTGACCCGTCGGTGATCTTTGTCGCCCATCCGTTCAACCCGGTTTACCTGTTGCCCCTGGCGGAGGTGGTGCCCTCGCCCAGGTCGGACATGGCGATGATCGAACGGGTCAAGGAAACCCTGCGCTTGATCGGGATGTTTCCGCTGCATGTCCGCAAGGAGATTGACGCCCACATCGCCGACCGCTTTCTTGAGGCGGTCTGGCGCGAGGCGCTGTGGCTGGTCAAGGACGGCATAGCCACGACCGAGGAGATTGACGAGGCGATCCGCATGGGGTTCGGCCTGCGCTGGGGTCAGATGGGGCTGTTCGAGACCTACCGCGTGGCGGGGGGAGAGGCGGGGATGAAGCATTTCATGGCGCAGTTCGGGCCTTGCCTGACCTGGCCCTGGACCAAGCTGATGGACGTGCCGGAATTCAACGACGAGTTGGTCGATCTGATCGCGGGGCAGTCGGATGCTCAATCAGGGATGCATTCGATCCGCGAGTTGGAGCGGATCCGCGACAGCAACCTGATCGGCTTCATGCGGGCCTTGAAAGAGCGGAACTGGGGCGCGGGCAAGGTGCTGCGCGAACACGATGCGCGGCGGGCGGTGGCGTTCCATGAGGAGCCGATCAATTCAGCTTCCAAAGCCGCGCCCTTGGTTTTGGCGCAGATGCAGGTGCTGCCGGGGTGGATCGACTATAACGGCCACATGACCGAAAGCCGCTATCTGTTTGCGGCGTCCGAAACCACCGACGCCTTCCTGCGGCTGATCGGGGCGGGGATGGATTATGTGGCGGGCGGGCACAGCTATTACACGGCGGAAACCCATATCATGCATCTGGGCGAGGCCAAGCTGGGCGACCGGCTGACCGGCACGCTGCAGGTTCTGGCGGCGGATGAAAAGCGGCTGCACATCTTTGTCAGCATCCTGAAGGATGGCGCTGCGGTGGCAACCATCGAACAGATGTGCCTGCATGTCGACATGAAGGCGGGCAAAACCTGCCCGGCCTCGGCCGAGGTGCTGGCCAAGCTGATGCCGCTTGCCGAGGCGCACAAGGCGCTGGCCAAGCCTGCGGCGGTGGGACGTTTCACCGGGCAGCGCTCATGAAGCGGGTTCTCATCACGGCGGGGGCGAATGGGATCGGGCTGGTGATGGCCCGGGCCTTTCAGGAGGCGGGCTACCGCGTCTGGGTGACGGATGTCGACCATGACCCGCTGGCCGCTTTGCCGCCGGGGATCAGGGGCAGCCATTGCGATGCCGCCTCCGAAATGGCGATGGAGGCGCTGTTTGCCGAGATTTCCCATGATTGGGGCGGCCTGGACGTGCTGTGCGCCAATGCCGGGATCAAGGGGCCGACGGCGGCGATCGAGGACATGCCGCTGGAAGGGTGGCATCAGTGTCTGGCTGTGAACCTCGACGGCGCAATGCTGGCGGCCAAGCATGGGGCGCGGCTGATGAAACCGGCGAAGAAGGGGTGCATGATCTTTACCTCGTCCACCGCCGGTCTGTACGGCGTGCCCTACCGCGCGCCCTATGTGGCGGCGAAATGGGCGGTGATCGGCTTGATGAAGACGGTGGCGATGGAGTTGGGGCCCTTTGGCATTCGCGCCAATGCGATCTGCCCCGGGTCCGTCAGCGGACCGCGCATCGACAAGGTGATCGAAGCCGAAGCTGCAGCCAAGGGCATGACACCCGAGGCGGTGCGGGCGGGCTATGCGTCCGGCACAGCGCTCAAGCGGCTGAGCGATCCGGACGACGTGGCGCATATGGCGCTGTTCCTGGCCTCTGACGGGGCGCGCATGGTGTCGGGCCAGGCGCTGACCGTGGACGGCTTTACCATCAATCCCGACCCGTGAGGACGCCATGGATTTCGGCCTGAACGAAGAACAGCAGATGATCGTGGATACGACCCGCGCCTTTGTGGAGAAGGAGCTTTATCCGCATGAGGCCATGGTCGAGCGGACAGGCCATCTGCCGGTGGAGCTGATCCGCGAGATCCAGAAAAAGGCCATGGCAGCAGGGCTTTACGCGGCCAACATGCCTGCCGAGGTTGGGGGCGCGGGTCTGGATACGCTGTCCTGGCTTTTGTATGAAAAGGAACTGGGACGGGCGAACTATGCCCTGCACTGGACCTGCGTGGCGCGGCCGTCGAACATTCTGCTGGCGGGGAATGCTGCGCAGCGAGAACAATACCTGATGCCCTGCATCCGGGGTGAGACCTGGGATTGTCTGGCCATGACCGAGCCCGGCGCGGGGTCGGACTTGCGGGGCATGAAGGCCTCTGCACGTCAGGACGGTGACGACTGGGTGCTGAACGGGACCAAGCATTTCATCAGCCATGCCGATCTGGCCGGGTTTGCGATAGTCTTTGTGGCGACGGGAGAAGAGGACACCCCGCGCGGGCCGAAAAAGAAGATCACGGCGTTCTTCGTCGACAAAGGGACCAAGGGTTTCACGGTGCGGGACGGCTACCGCAACGTCTCGCACCGAGGCTACACCAACGCCGTGCTGGAATTCGACGACTGCCGCCTGAACAAGCGCCAGATCCTTGGCGAGGTGCACAAGGGGTTCGAGGTGGCGAATTCCTGGCTGGGTGCGACGCGGCTGCAAGTCGCCTCAACCTGCCTTGGCCGAGCAGAGCGCGCCTTGGGTCACGCGCTGTCCTATGCCGCCGAGCGCAAGCAGTTCGGGCAGCAGATCGGCAAGTTCCAGGGAATATCGTTCAAACTGGCCGACATGGCGATGGAGTTGAAGGCGGCGGAATTGCTGACGCGGGAAGCGGCTTGGAAATACGATCAGGGCTCGGTCACCGAGGCCGACATGTCGATGGCCAAGCTGAAGGCGACCGAAGTGCTGGCGATGATCGCCGATGAGGCGATTCAGATCCACGGCGGCATGGGGCTGATGGAGGAACTGCCGCTGGAGCGCATCTGGCGGGATGCGCGGGTCGAGCGGATCTGGGAAGGGACCTCAGAGATTCAGCGGCACATCATCAGCCGCGAATTGTTGAGGCCGCTTGGGGCATGACAGTACGGTCCGGGGGCCAGCCCCCAGACCCCCGGGATATTTAAGGACAGATAATGGTAACCGAATGTTAACCTCGATCATCTCAAATGATGGAGCCGAACAGGGGGGGACCCCGATGACGGTGACGGGTAATGCCCTGCCTCGACCACTCATCGAGGCAGGGAGCTCTTCGTCCGCATTATCTGTCCACAAATATCCCACGGGGGTCCGGGGGTGTGAAACCCCCGGCTGCTGCCACGCGACCGGAGGTCGGCGATGACGCGCCTTGACCGTCTCCTCCGCCCCAAATCCATCGCTGTCTTGGGTGCCGGATGGGCGCTGAACGTCATTGAGCAGTGTCGCAAGATGGGCTTTGACGGCCCGGTCTGGCCGGTGCATCCGAGCAAGGCTGAGATCGGGGGCCTCAGGGCCTATGCGTCGCTGGCCGATCTGCCGGGTGTGCCGGATGCGGTGTTTGTCGGGGTCAATCGCTTTGCGACCATCGAGGTGGTTCGAGAATTGACCGCGATGGGGGCCGGAGGGGCGATTTGTTTTGCCTCTGGCTGGACCGAGGCGGGGGAGCCGGAATTGCAGGCGCATCTGGTTGCGGCGGCGGGGGACATGCCGATCCTGGGGCCGAATTGCTATGGGGTGATCAACTATCTCGACGGGGCCCTGCTTTGGCCCGATCAGCATGGCGGGGTCAGGGTCAGCAAGGGGGTGGCGCTGGTCAGCCAGTCCTCCAACATCGTGATCAATCTGGGCATGCAGAAGCGGGCGTTGCCGGTGGCCTATGTCGCGTGTCTGGGCAATGCGGCGGTGGTCGGGCTGGCGGAACTTGCGGGTGCCTTGTTGGCGGACGACCGGGTGACGGCAATCGGGATGTATATCGAGGGCATTGACGATGCGGCGGCCTTCGCCGGACTTGCCCAGGCGGCACGGGCCGCGGGCAAGGGGGTGGTGTGCATCAAGTCGGGCAAGACCGAGCTTAGCCGGGTGGCTGCGGCGTCGCATACTGCTTCGCTGGCCGGAGGCGGGGCGGCGTCGAGTGCCTTCCTGCGGCAGATAGGGGTGGCGGAGGTGAACACGCCGTCAGAGTTGATCGAGACGTTGAAGCTGTTCCACGTTCATGGTCTGGGTTTGGGGCCGCGGCTTTGCAGCCTGTCGTGCTCGGGCGGTGAGGCGGGGCTGGTGGCGGATCTGGCGGCCCCTTACGGCATCGAGTTCCCGCCGGTGCCTGAACCGGTGCGGGCGCGGCTGGGCGAGATTTTGGGGCCGATCGTGACCGTGGCCAATCCGCTGGATTACCACACCTTCATCTGGGGCGACGGGCCGCGGACGACGGATGTCTTCACGACCATGCTGTCGGGCTATGATGCCGGGATCTATGTGATCGACACACCGCGCCCCGACCGCTGCGATCCGTCGGGGTACCAGCCCGCCCTGGATGCGATTGTCGCGGCCCAGAAGGCGACGGGGAAGCCCGCGTTGCCGGTGGCGTCGATGGCCGAGAATTTTGATGAGACCTATGCCGCCAAGCTGATGGATCAGGGCATCTGCACCTTGATGGGGCTGGAGACCGCCCTTGCGGCGATCCGGGCGGCGCAGACCGGGCCGGGGGTGCCGGGGTGGCAGCCGTTGGCTGCCTTGGCCCCGCGCGAGACGACGCTGCTGAACGAAGCCGAGGGCAAGGCGCTGTTGGCTGAGGCAGGGGTTGCGGTGCCGAGGTCGGTAACGGGAGCGATCTTGGCGGATATGTCGGTGGCGGAGCTGACCCCGCCCTACGTGCTGAAGGGCTTGGGCTTTGCCCACAAGACCGAGGCGGGGGCGGTGCGGCTGGGTTTGGCGTCGCTGGACGGGCAGGCCGAAATGGCGGCCGCGGCCGGTTATCTGGTCGAGGAGATGGTGACCGGGGCGGTGGCCGAGGTACTGGTCGGCCTCAGGCGCGACCCGGTTTATGGGGTGTCGTTGACGCTGGGAATGGGGGGCGTCACGGCGGAGGTATTGGCCGATACGGTGACGCTGATCCTGCCCGCGACGGAGGCCGAGGTGCTGGCCGAGATGCGCAAGTTGCGGCTTTGGCCTTTGCTGGACGGGTATCGCGGGCGGCAGAAGGCGGACATGGCGGCGTTGGCGGCTCTGGCGGTGAAGCTCGGGGCGTTGATGGCGGCTGATCCGAGCCTTGAGGAAATTGAGATCAATCCGGTGATGGTGCGCGAGAGCGGGGCCGTTGCGGTGGATGCTTTGATCAGGAGGGCTGTGTGATGGAGATGCTTTTAGACGGGCCGATCAGGACGCGGCGCGAGGGGTCTATTCTGGAGGTCACGCTGGACCGGCCCAAGGCCAATGCGATTGATCTGGTGACGAGCCGGATCATGGGGTTGGCGTTTCGGGCGTTCCGGGATGATGATGCGCTGCGGGTTTGTATCTTGCGGGCGGCGGGGGAGAAGTTCTTTTGTCCCGGCTGGGATTTGAAGGCGGCGGCGGGCGGCGATGCGGTGGATGGCGATTACGGGG
>JANMCI010000111.1:0-9885 GCA_031361245.1 Rhodobacterales bacterium | reverse complement strand
TGGCCCGCCACGAGCTGACCCGCGCCGGCCTTGCCCGCCACCGCGGCGTGGTCGAGGTTACCCTGCGCCTTGGTGTGCCGGTGATCGGGCTTGGCGCCTCGGCCCCGTCCTATTACGGCGCCGTCGGGGACCGCCTCGGATGCGAGATGATCCTGCCCGAACATGCCGGGGTGGCCAATGCGATCGGCGCCGTGGTGGGGCAGGTGGCGCAGCGGGCGCAGGGTCTGGTCAGCAGCCCCGGCGAGGGACGCTTTACCGCTCATCTTGCCGCCGGGCTGCAGACCTTTGCCAACCGAGACGCCGCCCTTGCCGCCATGGAGGCTGCCGTGGTGGCCGAAGCCGGCGCGCGGGCGCGTGCCGCAGGGGCCGAGGATCTGCGGATCACCGTGACGCGCGACATCCGCGAGGCCGATGTCGAGGGCCAGAAGATGTTCATCGAGGCGATGGTCAGTGCTACGGCCTCTGGTCGGCCGCGGGTGGCACATGGCTAGGCCCGTGATGCCCCTCTGGCGGCGTTGTCGGGCTGACGGTGCGGATCACTCGGCACCGCTCGGGCGGTGCTGTTAACAATGTTTTGCAATGAAGCCGGATTTACTGCACATTGCCGCACTTATCCGGGTACGGATGGAGAACGACATGCCAAAGGGTTACTGGGTCGTGCTGGTCGATGTTACGGATGCTGACGGCTACCGCGCCTATGTTGCGGCGAACGCCTTTGCTTTTGCCAAATACTCTGCGCGTTTTCTGACGCGCGGCGCGCCTGAACAGGTGCCCGAAGGCCGGATGCGCACCCGCGTCGTGGTGCTGGAATTTCCGTCTCTCAAAGCGGCGCAGGACTGTTATGCGTCGCCGGAATATACCGCGGCCAAGGCGCTGATGCAGGAATCCTCCATGGCGGATGTTGCCATCATCGAAGGCTATGACGGCCCGCAGCCCGGCGACGCCTGAGCGCGCCCAAGCCGGAAAGTGTCCACATTTGGACGCGCTGGTTCAAGCCACCAGACCGCCGTCGGTATCGTCGCCCGTTTCGTTTGACAGCTGGTCGAAATCCGGCACCACGATGCGGCGCTTTTCCTCCAGTTCGATAACCCCGTCACGCTTCAGCGCGCTCATCTGCCGGCTGACGGTTTCCAGGGTCAGGCCAAGATAGTCGGCCATTTCCTCGCGGGTCAGCGGCAAGTCGAACGAAATCGCCCCCTTGGTCGGCCGCATCTTCAGACCGGTGTCCCGCCGGGCGATGATCGTCAGAAGGCTCGCAATCTTTTCGCGGGCCGTCTTGCGGCCAAGCAGCAGCATCCATTCCCGTGCGGCGTCCAGCTCATCCAGCGTCATTTCCAACAGACGCTGCGCCACATGAGGGGTGGCGACCATCATGTCCTCAAACGGTTTCTTGCGAAAACAGCACATCACCAGATCGGTCGTGGCCGTCACATCATAGGGCGCGGTCGAGCGCCCGGGCCGGCCTACGAAATCCGACGGCAGCAGCAACCCCACCATTTGACGCCGCCCGTCCTCCATCGTCTGGGTCAGCGTTGCGATGCCGGTGACGACCGAGGCGACGAAATCCATCCGGTCGCCGGACCAGATCACGGTCTGCCCGGCCTGAAAGCTGCGGTAATACTTCATTTCCTCAAGCTTGGACAATTCATCCGTTTCGCAGCGCGAACACACGGCACGGTGGCGGATTGGGCAATCACCACAATTCTGGGCACCCAGCTTCGGCGAATGCAAAGACATACGAAGCCCACCCCTTATTTGATCCTGATCAAAGCAACCGCCCAACCTGCCGTTAACGTAAGCACATGACTGACCAAACGCAACTCGCCCGATACGGGCTCTTTGATGCGCGCGTCCCGCGCTATACCAGTTACCCTACCGCGCCGCAGTTTGCTGGCGAGGTTGGCCCGGCACGGTTTGCCGAATGGATTGCGGCGATCCCGGAAGGGGCTGCCATTTCGCTTTATCTGCACGTGCCCTTTTGCCGGCGTCTGTGCTGGTTTTGCGCGTGCCGGACGCAGGGGACGTCGTCCGACGCGCCAGTGGTGGCCTATGTCAAAACGTTGCAGGCCGAACTTGCCATTCTGGCGCAGCATCTGCCGCGGGGCGTCAGGTTGAGCAGGCTGCATTGGGGCGGCGGGACGCCGACCCTGATGGCACCGGGGTTGATGCGGGATCTGGCGGGGGCCGTGCTGGACGTGGCACCGATGGCTGAAGGGGGGGAGTTCTCGGTCGAGATCGACCCGAGCGAGGTGGACGAAGCCCGGCTGGACGCTCTGGTGGCGGCGGGGATGAATCGCGCGTCGATCGGGGTGCAGGATTTCGACCCGGAGATCCAGCGCGCCATCGGTCGTGTGCAGGGCTTCGAGTTGACCCGCGACGTGGTCGAGATGATCCGCAGCCGGGGGGTGGCCAGCCTGAACGCCGACATCCTGTTCGGCCTGCCGCACCAGACCGGGCTGCGGATCGCCGATTCGGTGCAAAAGCTGCTGAGCTTTTCGCCCGACCGGGTGGCCTTGTATGGTTACGCCCATGTGCCGTGGATGAGCCGCCGTCAGCAAATGATTCCGACCGATGCGATGCCGACCCCGCAGGGCCGGCTGGCGCTGTTTGAAGTCGCGCGGGAGCTTTTTCTGGCCGACGGCTATCAGGAGATCGGGATCGACCACTTTGCGCGGCCGCAGGACGGGTTGGCCGTTGCGGCGCGGGAGGAGCGGCTGAGGCGGAATTTCCAGGGCTATACCGACGATACCGCGCCGGTGCTGATCGGTATCGGGGCGTCGTCGATCTCGCGCTTTCCGCAGGGCTACGCCCAGAATGCGGCAGGAACGGCGGATCATGTCGCGGCGATCAGAGCGGGGCGGTTCTCGACCCACCGTGGCCATGTCTTTGCCGGGCAGGACCGGCTGCGGGGCCGGATCATCGAGGCGCTGATGTGCGATTTTGCCGTCAAGCGGGTCGAGCTGGCGGGGTTTGGCGTTCCGGTGGCAGAGGTGGACGCGATGCTGGCGGGTGTGGCCGCGACCTTCCGCGATGCGGTGCGGCTGGATGATGAGGGGCTGACCATCCTGCCGGACGCGCGACCGCTGGCGCGGGTCATCGCGCGGGGGTTTGATGGCTATGATCAGTCCAAGGCGCAGCATTCGGCGGCGATTTGACAGAAGTGTCCGCATGTGGACACTTTTAAAAACATCGCAAGAACAATGACTTGCGTATTTTCATTAACCCCATTTTAGGGGTTTGCGCCCCTGCGGGCTGCGCCGGGTCAGTCCAGATCCAGCCACAGCTTGCCCGCCCGGTAGCCGCCGCGGACCAGATGGCCGGGCTCGTTCACCTCGGGGTGCAAGTCGACCCAGTCGCGGAACCGGTCATTGCTGACGACGCGCGCCCCAAGATCGCGGGCGGCGGTCAGCAGCATCGGATCGGCCGGTGTCCCGCTGGGGGCCACCATGACGCGGTCCGCAGGCAGGCCCAGAATGCGGCCCAAGGCGTTTTCCTGCATGTAGCTGCCGGCAATCTTGTAACCGGCATTGGCGTCAAAGACGACGCCGGGGGTAAAGCCCAGTTTGGACAGCCGGTCGACAACGGCCCGCACGGTGGCAATTTGCGGGCTATTGTCCGCCCAATGCAGAACGTTGGAGCCGTCGATGACGATGTAGTTCGGCCGGGACGGCGGTTTCGCCCGTCGGCGCGCGGCAGCGCGCAGCACCAGATACAGGCTGGCCGCGGCAGAAGGCACAGCAATCAGCAAAAGATCGGAATAGCCGGGCATCCGAGACGCGGCAATTCCCATGAGCGCAAGAACAAACAGAACAAACGGCACGATCATTTGGCAAGACTAGCGGTCCGGGGCAATTCTGCCAATGGCTACGACGCGGGGGACAGGTCGAATTCACGGCAGGTCCGCACCCCGTCGCGCCCGCCCACCCGTCGCGGCCGCCCGCCGGGATTGGCCGGGCGAGGCTTGCGGCTCAGGCGCTCAATGCGCCATCAGGACCGGAATGGTCGTGCCTTCCAGCACGGCGCGGGTGGCCCCCCCCAGCACGGCTTCGCGCAGGCGGGAATGGCCGTAAGCCCCCATCACCATCATGTCGACCCCGCGGTCCATGGCGTGTTGCGCCAGCACCTCGGACACTTTGGGCCGGTTGCGGGCCAGCACGGTCACCTCGGCCTTGACCCCGTGCCGGACGAGGAACTGGCACAAGAGCCCGCCGGGATCTGACCGTTCCGGCCCGCGGGCGGGTGGATCGACGACCGTGACATCGACATAATCGGCCGCCTGCAACATGGGCAGCGCCCGCTTGGCCGCTGTCAGCGCTTCTTCGCTCTGGTTCCAGGCCAGAAGGATGCGGCGGGGCGTTGCGACGCGGCTGAGATCGGCGCTGGCCGGAATGATCAGGACCGGCGCATGGCCTTCAAAGAGGGCCGATTCGACGACGGCTTCGGCCTCATAGCCCTGTTCGGCGCCATAGGGGCGGGTCTGCACGACCAGATCGACAAAGCTCGCGGCATTGCCGACGACGCTGGCAACGCCGCCCATTTCGGCCACGGCAGTGTCCACGGCCCACCGCAGGGCCGGGTCCTGCTCGCTCAGCACGGCGCGGACCTCGGCGTCGGCCTTTTTGGCGTCGTCTTCGGCGCGCGACAGGGAAAGCTCGGTCAGAACGGCACCCGCCCCGATGTAGGAATAGCCAAGTTGAGTGCGGTCCACGCCCAGCGCCAGAACGTCCAGATGCCCGTCATTCGCCATCGCGATGCGGGCCCCTGCCGAAATGGCAGCTCGTGCCTGACTGGGGTTGGTGACAACCACAAGTACCGATTTGAACCACATGATCATTCTCCCAAGTGAAGGTGTCAGACCCTGACACGCCGCGATGATCGCACCGTCCGGCGCACCTGTCCTTGATCCGTATCACCAAGGATGTGCGGTCCAGTTGATTTGGATCAAGGCGCCGCGCCGCGCGGTCTGCAAAACGGGAAGGAGGCAAGAACCCTCCACGCGCCGTGGGCGCGCAAATTCGGCGTGGATGTGGGGACCAAGAACGAAGGGACACGAAATGTGGGATTATATCAAGCTGGTCGCGTTGGCGCTGGTGGCCTTGCTGGCTGCCATGGCGGCCAATTTTGCGCATGATCTGCCGTATCAGGTCAACGCAATCGAGGTGATGCTGGCGGCATCGGTCACCTTTGTCTACGTGCTGCGGCATGTCGGGGACGAGGTGCGCCACCACCAGAGCCAGTATCTGGACGGAGTTATCCGCGCCGGTGTGGTCGCCACCGCCTTCTGGGGGGTGGTGGGCTTTCTGGTCGGGGTGGTCATTGCCTTTCAGCTGGCCTTTCCGTCGCTGAACATCGACCACGCGATGGGGATCCTGAACTTTGGCCGTCTGCGCCCCCTGCACACCAGCACCGTGATCTTTGCCTTTGGCGGCAACGCGCTGATCATGTCGTCGTTCTATGTCGTTCAGCGCACCTGTGCGGCGCGGCTGTGGGGCGGCAACCTCGCGTGGTTCGTGTTCTGGGGCTGGCAGCTGATGGTGGTGCTGGCCGCGTCGTCCTATGTGCTGGGTGGCACCCAAAGCAAGGAATACGCCGAGACGGTCTGGTATATCGACATCTGGATCACCGTGGTCTGGGTGTCCTATCTGCTGGTTTTCCTGGGCACGCTGATCAAACGGCGCGAACCGCACATCTATGTGGCCAACTGGTTCTATCTCTCGATGATCGTCACGGTGGCCATGCTGCATCTGGTCAACAACGCCGCCGTTCCGGTGTCGATGCTGTCCTCGATCTCGGTTCCGGTGTTTTCCGGCGTGCAGGATGCGATGGTGCAATGGTGGTACGGCCACAACGCCGTCGGCTTCTTTCTGACGGCGGGCTTTCTGGGCATGATGTACTATTTTGTGCCCAAGCAGGTCGAGCGCCCGGTCTACAGCTATAAGCTGTCGATCATCCACTTCTGGGCGCTGATCTTCCTGTACATCTGGGCCGGGCCGCACCATCTGCATTATACCGCGCTGCCGGACTGGGCCTCGACCCTTGGCATGGTGTTCTCGGTGATCCTGTGGATGCCGTCGTGGGGCGGCATGATCAACGGGCTGATGACGCTGTCGGGGGCGTGGGACAAGCTGCGCACCGATCCGATCCTGCGGATGTTCGTGCTGGCCATCGGCTTTTACGGCATGTCGACCTTTGAGGGGCCGGTGATGTCGATCAAGGCGGTGAACTCGCTCAGCCATTATACCGACTGGACCATCGGCCATGTCCATTCCGGCGCCTTGGGCTGGAACGGGATGATCACCTTCGCGGTGCTCTACTTCCTGACGCCGCGCCTGTGGAACCGCGAGAAGCTGTACAGCCTGTCGCTGGTCAACTGGCACTTCTGGTTGGCGACCATCGGGATCGTGCTTTACGCCTCGTCGATGTGGGTCACGGGCATCATGGAGGGCCTGATGTGGCGCGAAGTGGACGCCAACGGCTTCCTCGTGAATGCCTTTGCCGACACGGTGAAAGCCAAGTTCCCGATGTATGTGGTGCGTGGTCTGGGCGGGGGGCTGTTCCTGACCGGAGCACTGATCATGGTCTATAATCTCTGGATGACGGTCCGCGCACAGCCCCAGCGGGCTGCTGTCCTGTCCGCCATCCCGGCTGAATAAGGGGTCGCGCAAATGGCTTTTCTGGACAAACACAAGACCATCGAGCGCAACGCCACGCTGCTTTTGGTGCTGAGCTTTCTGGTGGTGACGATCGGCGGTCTGGTGCAGATCGTGCCGCTGTTCTACCTGCAGAACACCATCGAAAACGTCGAGGGCATGCGGCCTTACACGCCCTTGGAACTGCAGGGCCGCCAGATCTACATCCGTGAGGGATGTTACGTCTGCCACAGCCAGATGATCCGCCCGATGCGGGACGAGGTCGAGCGCTATGGCCACTATTCGCTGGCCGCGGAATCGCAATATGACCACCCGTTCCAGTGGGGCAGCAAACGCACCGGGCCGGATCTGGCACGGGTCGGCGGGCGCTATTCGGATCCCTGGCATGTCGATCACCTGACCGACCCCGAAGCCGTGGTGCCGGAATCGGTGATGCCGAAATACGGCTTTCTGTCCGAGACCGAGCTGAAGCCGACCTATGTGCCCGATCTGGTCGCGGCGCACCGCATGGTCGGCGTGCCTTACACCGACGATCAGATGGCCAACATCGAGGCCGACTTCAAGGCGCAGGCCGACCCGAATGCCGACGGGGCCGGTCTGGTGGCGCGCTATGGCAAGGTCACCATCGCGAACTTCGACGGCCAGCCGCAACTGACCGAGATGGATGCGCTGGTGGCCTATTTGCAGGTGCTGGGCACCATGGTCGACTTCTCGACCTTCACGCCAGATGCGTCACGGTAAGGGGACATCATGGAAACCTATTCGCTTTTGCGTGAGTTCGCCGACAGCTGGGTGCTGCTGGCCCTGACCCTGTTCTTTGTGGCGGTCGTGGTCTGGGTGTTCCGCCCCGGTGCCAAGGCGGTCTATCGCGACGCCGCTTCGGTCGTCTTTCGCAATGACCGCTCCCCCGGCGAGCCTGACCGCACGCCCAACCCCAAGAAGGAGGCGTGAGAGATGTGCGCCAAACCCGTAAGGAACGAACCCAAGGCTGTCGAGACAACCGGCCATGTCTGGGACGGGATCGAAGAGCTGAACAACCCGCTGCCGCGGTGGTGGGTCTGGGTGTTCTACCTGACGATCATCTGGGGCATCGCCTATACCATCGCCTATCCGGCCTGGCCGATGATCAGCGGTGCCACACCGGGGCTGATGGGAGCCTCGACCCGGGCAGATGTGGCGGTCGATATCAAGCGGGTTGATGATGCCAATGCCGCGATCAAGGCCAAACTTGTGTCGGCCGATCTGGCGGCGGTCGCCAAGGACCCCGACCTGAATTCGTTCGCCAAGAAGGCCGGCAAGGCCACGTTCAACTCGTTCTGCGTGCAATGTCATGGCCGTGAGGGCGGCGGCAACAAGGCCTCGGGCTATCCGACGCTGTCGGATGATGACTGGCTGTGGGGGGGCGATCTGGAGGCGATCCACACCACGATCACCCATGGCATCCGCAACACGACCGATCCCGAAGCGCGTTACTCTGAAATGCCGAGATTCGGTCTGGACGAATTGCTGACCAAGGGTCAGATCGCGGCGGTTGTCGAATATGTCCTGCAAATCTCGAAACAGGATCATGACGCGGCGCTGGCCGCAAAAGGGCAGGCGGTCTTTGTCACCGACGACACCTGCACCTCCTGCCATGGCGTGGATGGCAAGGGGAACCGTGATCTGGGGGCGCCGGATCTGACGGACGCCATCTGGCTTTATGGCGGCAGCCGCGAGACGATCACCAAGACGGTGACCCAAGCCCGGTTCGGGGTGATGCCGGCCTGGGGCACGGTTGCGGACGGGGCCAAGCCCCGGCTGACCGAGGACCAGATCCGCGCCGTTGCGATCTATGTCCACGCGCTGGGTGACAGCAAATAGGCTTTCCGTCCGGGTCCCCGAGCCTGGGCGGAAAAGGCACCGGCGCGGTCTTGTTCGCGCCGTTTCCACCGGCGTCGGTGCCCAAAGTCCCTGCTTGCCGCGACCCTACCGGGGTCGCGGCTTTTTGCAGCACCCCGGCAACTTGGACAAGAAATCGGGCTGGTTTGATTCAGGTCAAGGAAAACCCGAAGCAAAGGCCGCAAAGTCAACACAGTCGCCCCAGATGGCGACACGACACCGTGGCTGCCCGGCAATTTGATCGTGCTGTCACGGACACCGGCACCCCCTCCTGTTCGCGCGGTTCCAGGGGTGCCGGTGTATTTCATTGCGTCAAAGAGGTCGGCGGGGCGGCTGCGAATGAAGGCGGCTTGATCTGGGTCAATGCGGCGCGGCGGCGGATGGGGCATCAGAAACCCAGCGAACAGGAAAGCAGTCATGTCATCACAGGACGAATCGCAGCTTTATGCCGCCCGGGAACCGATCTTTCCACGTCGGGTCTCGGGACGGTTTCGGACGCTGAAATGGTGGATCATGGGCATCACGCTCGGGATCTATTACCTGATGCCTTGGATCCGCTGGGACCGCGGGCCGAACCTGCCGGATCAGGCGGTTCTGGTCGACATGGCGGGACGGCGCTTTTTCTTCTTCATGATCGAGATCTGGCCGCACGAGTTCTACTTTGTGGCGGGGCTTCTGATCATGGCGGGGCTTGGCCTTTTCCTGTTCACCAGCGCGGCCGGACGGGTCTGGTGCGGCTATGCCTGCCCGCAGACCGTGTGGACCGACCTTTACATCCTGGTCGAGCGCTGGGTCGAGGGTGACCGCAATGCCCGGATCCGGCTGCACCGGCAGGGTTGGGACATCGAAAAGTGGCGCAAGAGGCTGTTGAAATGGTCGGCATGGCTGCTGATCGGGCTGGCCACCGGCGGGGCGTGGGTGTTCTATTTCACCGACGCGCCGACGTTGTTGCGCGATCTGTTCACGCTGGACGCCCATCCCATTGCTTACGGCACCATCGCGGTTCTGACTGCCACCACCTTTGTCTTTGGCGGCTTTGCCCGCGAGCAGATCTGCATCTATGCCTGCCCGTGGCCACGCATTCAGGCGGCGATGATGGACGAGGACACCCTGACCATCGGCTACCGCGAGTGGCGGGGCGAGCCGCGTGGCAAACAGACAGTCGAGGGCAACGGCGACTGCATCGACTGCATGGCTTGCGCCAATGTCTGCCCCATGGGCATCGACATCCGCGATGGCCAGCAGCTGGCCTGCATCACCTGTGGTCTGTGCATCGACGCCTGCGACAACATCATGGACAAGATCGACAAGCCGCGCGGGCTGATCAGCTATATGGCCCTGACGGACGAGGCGCATG
>JANMCI010000088.1:0-2178 GCA_031361245.1 Rhodobacterales bacterium | reverse complement strand
GGCACCGACGTCGATGCCGCGCGTCGGTTCGTCAAGGATCAGAACCTGCGGGTTGGTGAACAGCCATTTCGACAGCACCACCTTTTGCTGGTTGCCGCCCGACAGGTTGACGACCTTTTGCTGCACGCCGGGCGTGCGGATCGCCAGCTGGTCGCGGTAGCGCTCGGCCACCTGCACCTCGCGCCGCTTGTCCAGCACACCGCGCAGCGCCACGCCGGCCAGATTGGCCAGCGTCACATTGCGCACGATCGGCTCTTCCAGGACCAGGCCCAGCGCCTTGCGGTCCTCGGTCACATAGGAGATTCCGGCGGCAATCGCCTTGGACACGGTCGAGACATTGACCTCTTTGCCGTGCATCCTGACGCTGCCCTGATGAAACTTGCCATAGCTGCGGCCAAAGATCGACATGGCAAGCTCGGTCCGCCCGGTGCCCATCAGGCCGGCGATGCCGACGATCTCGCCCTTGCGGACGGTCAGGCTGGCGGACTTGATCATCTGGCGACCGGCCTGATCGGGATGCCAGCACGACCAGTCGCGCACCTCCAGCAGAACTTCGCCGGGGTTGAGGTCGCGCTCGGGATAGCGGTGCGCCATGTCGCGGCCCACCATGTCGCGGATGATGCGCTCTTCGCTGATCTCGGCCTTGGTCAGGGTCGAGACGGTCGAGCCGTCGCGCAGAACCGTGATCCGGTCGGCCACGCGGGAAATTTCGTTCAGCTTGTGGCTGATGATGATCTGGGTCACGCCCTGCGCCTTCAGTTCCAGCATCAGCGCCAGAAGGCGGTCGCTGTCGGCTTCCTGCAGGGCGGCGGTGGGTTCGTCGAGGATCAGCAGGCGGACGTTCTTGGACAGGGCCTTGGCAATCTCGATCAGCTGCTGCTTGCCGACGCCCAGCTTGCCGACCAAGGCACCCGGCGCCTCGTTCAAGCCGACCTGCGCCAGCAGCGCCTCGGTCCGCTGAAAGGTTTCGGGCCAGGAAATCACGCCGTTGCGCGCCACTTCGTTGCCCATGAACAGATTCTCGGCGATGGACAGAAGCGGGATCAGCGCCAGTTCCTGATGGATGATGATGATGCCCTTGTCCTCGCTGTCGCGGATCGAGCGGTTGTGCAGGGGGGCGCCGTCATAAAGGATGTCGCCCTCGTAGCTGCCATGCGGATAGACCCCGCTCAGCACCTTCATCAGGGTCGATTTCCCGGCGCCGTTCTCGCCGCAGATCGCGTGAATCTCACCGGTTTCGACGGACAGGTTGACGTTGTCCAGCGCGCGCACGCCGGGGAACGTCTTGCTGATGCCGATCATTTCCAGAAGTGTCGTCATTCTCTCCCCAAGGTGCCCCGCAAGGACAAAGGCCCGCCGCGCGGGAGCAGCGCGACGGGCCTGCCCTGTCAGCTTACTTCAGCTGATCGGCCGTGTAATAGCCAGAGCCGACAAGAATCGCCTCATAGTTCGACAGGTTCACCGAAACCGGCTCGAGCAGATACGACGGGACGACCTTGACGCCGTTGTCATAGGTCTTTTCGTCGTTGATTTCCGGCGTGCCGCCCGACAGGGCCGCATCCACCATCGTGACCGTGACCTTGGCCAGTTCACGGGTGTCCTTGAAGATGGTCGAATACTGCTCGCCCGCGATCATCGACTTGACCGAGGGAACCTCGGCGTCCTGACCGGTCACGATCGGCATCAAGAGATCGCCCGAGCCGTAGCCCACACCCTTGACCGACGACAGAATGCCGATCGACAGGCCGTCATAGGGCGACAGCGCGCCATGCAGCGTCTTGTCGCCGTAGTTCGAGGACAGCAGGTTATCCATGCGGGCCTGAGCGACCGCGCCGTCCCAACGCAGGGTGCCGACCACGTCCATGCCCATCTGACCCGAGGGAATGGCGATGTCGCCGGCATCGATCATCGGCTGCAGGACCGACATCGCGCCGTTGTAAAAGAAGAAAGCGTTGTTGTCGTCCGGGCTGCCGCCGAACAGCTCGACATTCCACGGCTTAGCGTCGGGGAAGCGCTCTTTCAGGCCCGCAACCAGCGATTCCGCCTGCTGCACGCCAACCTTGAAGTTGTCGAAGGTGGCGTAATAGTCGACCGAGCCGGAGTCGCGGATCAGACGGTCATAGGCGATGACCTTGATTCCGGCGGCGGCTGCGTTGTCCAGCGCGTTCGACAGGGTGG
>JANMCI010000570.1:0-4150 GCA_031361245.1 Rhodobacterales bacterium | reverse complement strand
CTCATGCCCCTGTTCCCCGCCTTTCTGATCGCCATGGCGATTGCAACGGCCATAGGCTTGATCAGTGGCCTCTTTGTGACGCGCCTCGGCATTCCGTCCTTCCTCGTCACGCTTGGGATGCTTTTGGTGGTGCGGGGCAGTGCTCTGTGGCTGACCAGCGGCTTCCCTCAGCGCACCTGGGACGCCGGCGACCAGTGGCTGGCTACGTTGCTTGTCGGTGATTTCTACATCGGCGGCCTTCGCATCTATATGAGCCTGATCTGGTTCATCCTGCTTGCGGTCATCTGCCACCTCCTTCTGACCCGCACGCGCTTTGGCAACTGGATTCAGGCCACTGGCGGCAACCCCGCTGCCGCCCGCAACCGAGGTGTACCTGTCAAACGTGTCAAGCTTATCCTCTTCATGGTTTCCGCAGCAATGGCAGGCTTTGCGGGCGTCATCTCCTCGATCCGCGTCTCGGCGGCCAACCCCAACTCGGGGCAGGGCTATGAGCTTGAAGTCATTGCAATGGTCGTCATAGGTGGCACCGTCCTGACCGGCGGGCGCGGGACCATCATTGGCACGGTCCTTGGCGTCCTCATCCTGCGCCTGATGCGCAACGGGATCGTGCTGATCGGCGTGCCCGGCCTTGCCTACAACATTTTCATCGGTGCAATCATCCTTGGCATGATGGCGCTGCACGCTGGCCTTGAACGCCGTCACAACGAGGGGACCTGACCATGAACGAACCTCTGGTCGAGATGCGCAACATCGAAAAGTTCTACGGTCGCATTCATGCCCTTCGTGGCGTGAACCTGACGATCAAGCGCGGGGAAATTGTCGGCCTCCTTGGTGACAACGGGGCTGGAAAATCGACGCTTATCAAGGTTTTATCTGGCGCGGTGCCCTACAGTTCGGGCCAGATTCGCATCAAGGGACGAGAAGTTCGGCTGCGGTCCACCAATGACGCCATCGCCGAAGGGATCGAGACCATCTACCAGGACTCGGCCCTTGTCCCGCAGCTATCCATCGCGCGCAATCTGTTCTTGGGGCGAGAGTTGCGCAAGGGCCCTGGCTTTCTTGACCTCATGGATCAGGCCGCGATGAACGAGGTCGCGGCGAGCCTTCTGCGCCGTGTCGGCATAACCAAGGACATTCCGCCGACCACCCCCATCGGTTCGCTGTCAGGCGGCGAGCGTCAGGCCGTCGCCATTGCCCGCGCCATGCATTTCGAAAGTGACTTGATCATCCTGGACGAACCCACCAACAACCTTGGTGTTGCGGAAACCCAAGGGGTCCTCCGCTTTGTCCGCGAGGCGCGCGATTCCGGCCATTCCTGCATCTTCATCGCTCACAACATTCACCACGTCTTTCAGGTGGTGGACCGTATGGTGGTGATGCGCCGCGGCACCGTGGCCGCCGACAATCTGTCGCCAAGAACCTCGAGCATCCAGGATGTCGAGGATGTTATCACCGGCGAGCCCGTCACGGCATGACGGCGCTGGCTGCGAAGGGGATCAGGGCCGCGTTCTGGGCCGACATCGGCCTTCTGGACGGCTTCACCGTCATTGATGGCGGTCGCGAAATCTCACCCCTGCACCGCGCCCCTTGGGTGGATGGGTCCGAGATCCTGCCCAAAGATGCTGCGCCGCACATGGCGCGCCTCGGCGGCGATTTCTTCTGCGCGCCCTTCGCGGGGCGAGAGGACGGCTCTGCCCTGCACGGCTGGCCTGCCAACGCGCCGTGGACCGTGGCTCGGCTAGAGGGCTTCAGGCTGGAGGCGCGGCTTGACCGCTTGGTGCAGGGCGCAACCCTGACCAAGACGCTGAACTTGCAAGACGATCACCCCTTCGTCTACCAGTCCCACCGCTTCGAGGGTGGAACGGGCCGGGTCCCGGTTGCCAACCATGCCAATGTCTCCGTCAAGGGCGGCGCATTGATCCGCACTTCGCCTAAGCACCATTGGGAGACGCCGAGGGATGCGCAGGAAAGCGATCCCACGCGCGGCCGATCGCGTCTCAAATACCCGGCGCGCAGCATCGACCCGACCGCCTTCCCGGGCCTTGTGGGCCCCGTGGATCTTACCCGCTATCCATGGGGGCCTCGGCACGAGGATTTCGTGATCGGGGTCGAGGCGGCAGGCAGCACCCTCGGCTGGACCGCCGTTACCCGGCCCGTGCAGGGCGATCTGTTCCTCAGTCTGCGCAACCCGCACTCCCTGCCCATGACGATGCTCTGGCACTCCAACGGCGGGCGTGACTACGCTCCGTGGTCTGGTCGCCATTTCGGCTGTCTGGGGGTCGAGGAAGGGGCGGCGGCGCAGATGCTCGGCGTCTCGACCGAGGCCGATCTTCCAGCCCCGGGATATCTGACGCTGGCCGACGGCCAAGGCGTTACGGTCCGCCATGCCATCGGGGCCGTTGCCTGGCCGACCGGCGAAGCCATAGCCTCGGTGCGAGTAGTGGACGGCGGTCTTGAGGTCACGGGCGAAGGTGGTGCCACCCGCGCCTTGCCTTTCGATACAGCTTTCCTCACCGTCCACATGGACGCGCCATGAACCGCCCCATCGTCCTCAGCCTTCCGGCCCCGCGCACCCTCGACCTGATATTCCGGCCCGCTGCACTGGCCACCCTGCGGAGCCGCTATGTGCTTTGCGAAGCCGATAAGTTGGAGGCCCTCCCGTCCGAGGTGCTGTCGCAAGCCCGCTACATCATCGGCCAGCCGCCAGTCAGCGAGGCACTGCTGGCGCAGATGACCGCATTGCGCTGCGTGTTGAACGTCGAAGGGAACCTCTACGACAACATGCCCTACCCCGACCTCTTCGAGCGCGGCATCCACATCGTCACCACGGCTTCCGTGTTTGCCCAGCCGGTAGCCGAGATCGGCCTTGGCTTCGCGCTGGACCTGTTGCGCGGTATCTCGGCGGCAGATGCGGCATTTGCAGCGGGGCGGGAAGTCTGGGGTCTTGAGAGTAACCACCGTGCCCGGCTTCTGTTCGGGGCGCAGGTTGGCCTCATCGGCTATGGTGAGTTGGGCCGCGCCCTACATCGTCTCCTCGTTCCCTTTCACCCTCGCCTGCGCATCTACGACCCCTGGCTACCCGACACAATGATCGCCGAGGCCGGTGCTGAACCTGCCACACTGGACGAGGTGTTGCGTCACAGCGATGTGGTCTTCGTCGTGGCCGGGATGACCAGCGAGAACCGGGGATTCCTGGATGCAACGGCCTTCGCCGCCCTGCGCGATGGTGCTGCGTTCATCCTGCTCAGCCGGGCCGACGTGGTGGACTTTGCGGCATTGACCGAAGCTGTCGCCTGTGGCCGCATCACCGCCGCAACCGACGTCTGGCCACAAGAGCCGATGCCGGTCGGCCACCCCGTGCGGAGCTTGCCGGGCCTGCTGAAGTCTGCCCACCGCGCTGGCGCACTGACCGAGGCGTTCTTGCGCATGGGCGATCTAGTGCTCGACGACATGGCCCTGATGGACCGTGGCCTGCCCCCTTTGCGCTGCAAACGGGCCGAACGAGAGACGGTGGCACGGATGCGATCGAAGCCGGTCGCACTGAATTGACCGGCGGCAGCTGATTGCCGCCAAGGGCACTGGCAGAGGACCTTCCCTGAGCCGGGTAGCGCGGCCGGATACTGCCCACGAATGCTTAGACCCTCGGAGATCACGCGTCGAGCAGACATGCCTTACATTCGCTTCCCGCTGTCGCAGCGGAACGTCGGGGATCTGCTGCACGAGCGTGGGATCGAGATCAGCGAGGAGATGGTGTGATCCTGATGGAATGGAGCCGCCAATGACTACTGTCGAAGCCGGACGAAGCAATTCTTGATCAGTTATGCAATATAAATCAATAACATAGATTCTGGAATAGGTTCGACGGCAGTCCCTTTGCCTCCGGCAATCGTCTTGTCCGCGTTGGAACTGGAACTGGCCCAAGATGCCCTTAGAAGTCATTCAGTTTCGGAGGTTGGAATGGCAGCTTTGGGCCGACCTCTTCTTCCTGCAAGATCGGGCCGGCTGCACCTACTCATCAACACTTCAGTCGCATGCCCTTGGGATCGAAGAAAGCCTTGCGCGCCACCGTCGCAGGCTTGCCGAGGACGCTGACATTAACGCCCTCGGTGGTAAATTCCCTCTCGACATGCGCCGTGGCCAGCACCGCGCC
>JANMCI010000569.1:0-4293 GCA_031361245.1 Rhodobacterales bacterium | reverse complement strand
TCAACAGGATCGAGGGTCGTGAAGGGGCTGACATCCTGACGGGCGGCGACGGAGCTGACCGGTTCGTCTTCAACAGCCTCGGCATGGGTGTCGATACCATCACCGACTTCAACGGTCTGGTTTCGGGGATAGCCGACGGCGACAAGCTGCAGTTGGCCGCAAGCCTGCTGACCGGGACGTTCACCTACATTGGCGCGGACCTGTTCACGCATGTGGGCGCCACCGAGGCCCGCTACAACGGTGCCGGCAGGATTGTCGTTGATGCCAATGGCGACGGAACTGCCGACATGTTCATCGCTCTGACTGGGCTTGTCAGCGCGACCCAGATCACCGCCGCCGACTTCGTCTTCCTCTGATCACCGGACGACGACATCGCAAAGCGAAAGGGCCGCAGCATCCGCTGCGGCCCTTTTGCGCTGCAGCGGCCCGGCCACAGCCTCAGCGCCACCCCCATGTCGCGGCCAGCGCCAGACAGTCCGCCACCGGCATCATCCCCTCATAGGTGCCCAGATGCCGGATGCAGGCCGCCGCCGCCGCATGGGCCAGCTCCAGACAACGCCCATGCTCCCACCCCTCATGCACGCCGTACAGGAACCCCGCTGCAAAGGCGTCCCCTGCCCCGTTCACGCCCCGTATCTCACCCTCGGGCACCTTGACCGAAGGTTTGAAAAGCCGCGTCCCATCGCGCGCCACCAGCACGGCACCTGTAACGAAATGCACGGCCACAACCGCCATCGCCCCCAGCGCCAGCACCTTCTCGGCGGCGGCGAAACACGCCTCGCGGTCGGTCGTGCCGTCCTGCACCGTCGTCATGCTGGCCAGCGCACCGATCTCGAAATCATTGACGACCAACACCGACAGATGCCGCAGACACGGCAGCACCAGCACTCTGATCTGCCCAGGCGCCACCGTCACCAGTTCCAACGAGGTCAACAGCCCCTCGCCCCGCGCCCGTTCCAGCACGGCGGCCCAGCCGTTCGCATGCCCCCCCCACGGCGCATCCATGATCGCGTGGATGCCCGGCAAGCCAAGGTGCAACAGCTTGGCCGTGCTGCCCGCCGTCACGATGTGATCCGGGCTAAGGACATTGTTCGACCCATCGAACACCACATGCGTCCGCCGCCCCGAGGCTGCCGACATATAGGCATCCGTCACCTGCGTCGGCGCCGCGTCCGACTGCAGCAGATGGCTGTGGTCGATGCCATGCGCCTCGGCCACCGATTTCAGGAAATCGCCCGGCTCGTCGTCGCCCACCACCCCGGTGGTCCAGACCGGAACCGACGGGTCCAGCTTGCGGATGTCCACCCCCAGATTGCAGGCCGATCCGCCGCCCGCCCGCTCGACCCCGGTGACGCGCACCACATTGTCCTCGCCCAGCCAGAACGGCACCGTGATGTTGCGGTCCACGCACCAGCATCCCGCCGTCAGGAACCCGCGCCGCGCCACGCCCTTACCCCTGATGCTGACGCAACAGCGCGTCCGTCAGCTCCAGATCGTCAGCCAGCGTCCGGTGCGGCGCAATCGCCGCCGCCTTGAGGTCGGCGTGATAGGCCCTCACCCCCTCTTCCGACGACATGCGCTCCTCGATCACCCGGCGCATCGCCCGCAGCATCAGCACCGAGTTCTCGGCGTAATAGATCTTGCGCCCGAACAGCGCCACCCGCGCCCCATATTTCTCGGCCTGGGAGATCAGCTCCAGACAATCCCGCGTTGTCCCCGCCCCGCCGCCCAGCACCCCGAAGATCAGGTTGCCCGGGTCATAAGAGGCGATGTCCTCCGTCGCCCGCGGCCCGTTATAGGCGGCCTTGAGGAACACCGGCCGATCCAGCCGCGACACCGCCGCAAGACAGCGCACGATGCAGTCGTTGTTGTAGGTGGCAAAATCCACATCCCCGGTCGGGACCGGAAACTGCGGGTTGAACACTTCCAGAAAGTGCCGCATCCCCGCCGCCGTCGCCTCATCGCGGAATTTGGCATAGGCGTCCAGCGTGCGGCGATCCTGCTCCAGATCGTTGTAAAAAGTGATGGCATAAAGCCCCAGATCCGCCACCGCCCGCGCCCGGTCCAGCCGCGCCGTGCGGAACGGCTGCGCCGGGCTTTTGGGATAGCTCCCACCCCGCGCCTGCCAGATGTCGGTCGTGTCGTTCAGCCGCACCGCCGGTGTCACGGCCGAGCCGGCAAACACCCCCTGCCCCGTCAGCACCTCGGCCGAGGACAGCGACACCAGCATGATGTCCACCAGATCGCTGTTCACCACATCAACCATGTCGCGCCGGTAATCCGCCAAGGGCTTCATCCGCCCGTCCCTGCCCTTGCCCGGCGTCGCGATCCCAAAGGCCATGTCGCCATCCTTGGCATCGGCAATGATGAAATCGGCCGGTGTGTAAGTCCCGCCCCTGATCCGCGCCAGCTTCTCGTCCATCCGTTTGGTCATGTCACGCCCCCTGCCAGTGGCCCGACAATTGCCCGCCCCTCCGCGAACGGCAAGAGCAGAAACTCCCGCCCCGCGCAGGCCGATACCCGCAATTGCACCATGCCAAATACTCCACCGGGGGGTCCGGGGGGGGTGTGAAACTCCCCCGGTTCCGCCAGCGGCCCTCACTTGAACCCGCTCATGCTGATGCCTTGGATGAAATGGCGCTGCGCCAGAAAGAACGCGACGATGATGGGCGCGACCGAGATCAGCGACGCCGCCATCATCAGCGTCCAATGCCCGCCATACTGGGTCTGAAACAGCGCCAACCCCACCGTCAGCGTGGTCTTTTCCATATCCGACGGCAGATAGATCAGCGCCGAAAAGAGGTCATTCCACGAAAACAGAAAGGCAAAGATCGCAAACGCCGCCAGTGCAGGCTTGCTGAGCGGCAGATAGATCGTAAAGAATATCCGCGCCAGCGACGCCCCGTCGATCCGCGCGGCCTCGGCCAGTTCCACCGGGATCGTCAGGAAATACTGCCGCATGAGGAAGGTGCCGAACGCCCCGCCCAGAAACGACGGCAGGTACAAAGGCGCCTGCGTGCCATAAAGCCCCAGAAACTTGAAGATGATGAACTGCGGGATCACCGTCACCTGATTTGGCACCATCAGCGTGGCCAAAAGCAGCACGAACAGCGCGTTGCGGAACGGAAAGCGCACCACGGCAAAGATGAACCCCGCCATCGAACAAGTCAGAAGCTGGCCGAAAACCGAGATGGTCGCCAGCTTGAAGCTGTTCCACAACAGCAGGTGAAACGGCATGATCTCGAACAACGCGGGGTAATTCTCGAACGTCACGGTGTGCGGGATCAGCCTCATGTCGAACTGCTCGGCCATCGGCTTCAGGCTCGTGGACAGCATCCAGACGAACGGCCCCACCATCATCAGCGCGCCCAGGATCAGCGCGCCAAACGCCAGAGCGTCGCCCCACCGCTTCATGCTCCCTCTCCCCAGCGCCGCTGCATCCGGAAATAGGTCAGCGTCAGCCCAAGGATCATCGCCGTCAGCACCAGCGCCTGCGCGCTCGCATCCCCCATGCGGAAAAAGCGGAAGCCACTGCGATAGATCGAAAAGACCAGCGTCGGCATGGTCGAATTGCCATTGCCGATCCGGGTCAGGATATAGATGTAGTCGAACGCCTGAAACGCGTTGATCGTGGTCAGCACGCACTGAAAGAACATCGACGGCGCCAGCGACGGCAGCGTCACAAAGCGCAACCGTTGCCACGCCGTCGCCCCGTCCAGCCGTGCCACCTCGTAATAATCCCGCGGGATCGCCTGCAATCCGGCAAGGAAAATGATCATCCCCCCTCCAATCGCCCCCCAGACATTGACGATCACGATCGAGTAAAGCGCCACCTTCGGCCCCAGCCAGCCGACCGGGTCGCCCCCCACCGCCTCGATCATCGCATTCAGCGCCCCGTGATCCTCGGCATAGATCCATGTCCACAGAAGCCCCACCGCCGTGGGTGAGGACACCGTGGGCAGAAAGAACGCCACCCGGAACAGGCTGATGCCCGGGATCTTGCGGTTCAGCCCCATCGCGACCAGCAGCGACAGAACCACCGTCAAGGGGACATACAGCGCCGAAAAGGCAAGCGTGTTGACCAGCGACTTCATGAACAGCCGGTCCTTCGGCAGCCCGACATAGTTATCGACCCCGGCCCACTTGGCCGGAGTCAACAGGTCCCAATCGGTGAAACTGATGGCGATGGTCGCAAAGATCGACCCGAACGTCCCCAAGGCCAGCCCGACCAGCGTGGGTGCCAGAAACGCCAGCACCCACCACCGCTCGGCACCAAGGGGCCTGAGGCTTGCC
>JANMCI010000554.1:0-1992 GCA_031361245.1 Rhodobacterales bacterium | reverse complement strand
GCCTTACCTCCGCATGGGAGGCAGAACGCCGCGCCGCCTGCGACGAGGCCATCGCGCTCTTGCGCGAGATCAACAATCTGGAACGCGACGACGATGGCGACGTGATCATTGGTGCCGATGCCGACGGCCACAACGATCTCTTGTCGCGCATCGCCACCTTCCTTGCCGAACATTACCAGTGAAAAGAACCCTCCATGATCAAACTCACTGAAACCCAGACTAATATCCTGACCGCTAGCGCCAAGCGGCCTGACAATATCGCCATGCCGCTGCCGACGGGGCTGGCTGGTGCGGCGGCGAAGATGGCAATCACGAAAATGCTCGAACGCGGCTGGCTGCAAGAAGTTGATGCCAACCTGCGCCGGGGCGAACCGCTCTGGCGCGAAACCGGCGATGGCCATGGCACAACGCTGGTGGTCACTGACGCCGGGTTGTCGGCCATCGGGATCGAACCTGTGGTGGCGCAGGCGATGGCGGCCCTCCGCAAACACACGGCCGAAATGCCGGAAGGAAAGATGCCGACCCAGCGCGCAGGCACAAAGCAGGCGATGCTGATCGCGCTGCTTCAGGCGCCCGAAGGTGCCACAATGGACGCGATGATTACAGCCACTAACTGGAAGCCTCATACCTTGCGCGGGGCCATGTCGGGGGCGCTTGGCAAGAAGCTGGGTCTGACAGTGACTTCGGCGAAGGAAGGGGGCCGGGGGCGGGTGTATCGGATCAGCTCACCCGGCTAGAATTGCCCATTGACCGCTCTGAGCCCAAAGCGGACTTCATTTTGTTCTTCCTGGACCTCTGACAGGGTTACCAGGGCGGTGCCAGTACGAAATTGCGATCAACCTGGATTGCGTGCGGATATCACCCACGACGAGGTGGGTGACCAGATGCCACTCCCGTCCCGTTCCTGGCTCTCGAAAAAGGTCCGCATCTCGCTCTCGATCACTGGACGCTTGGCCTCGGCAAGCTCCTTACCGGCCTCGCGGAAGACCTCGCCCCCCGGTCCGATGGCCAAGGCGAATGCGATGCATTCTTCCGGGGTTGTGCCGACCATGATCTTTTCGTCCACACGGGTGAAAGAGACATCCTCGTAACCAGCGCTCTTCATCATCAGGCCCGCCGTCTCCTGATTTCCCATCGAGAAGGGGCCAGGCCCACAGGTGTCGGCGTCTGCGCCCGGCGGCGGAAGGTGCCGAAGGGTGATGTCCTTTGCTTTCTGCCATGCCGGATTGTCTTCGCGGCGGCGCCAGACGATGTGGGTAATCTGCCCTCCCGGCTTGAGCGCCTTACGCATCCGTCGCAGGGCAGCAACAGGGTTTGTGAAGAACATCGTGCCAAAACGCGCAACCACATAGTCGAACTCATTCTCAGGCAGGGCTACTTCGGCATCACCGCGGGAGAACTCGACGTTTGACAGTCCTTTTGCGGCGGCGTCCTTCCTGGCCTCTTTCAGGAAAGCTTCGACGCAATCAATGCCGACGACGCGCCCCTTGGGTCCGACAACCCCAGCCACCTGGAGCGTCATGTCTCCCCAGCCACAGCCGACGTCCAGCACTGACATCCCCTTCTTGATCGGTAATTTCGGCAACACTGCAGCGGAGTGTCGAGACAGGCCGCCTTGAAGGATATGTCGGTACTTTGTGAACTTTGGCTCAAGAACTGTGTTCCAGAATTTCACGAAATCTGTGTCGGCGGTTTGGTCGAGGTCCATGGCAGCCTCCCGGTCATTTCGCTTGCGAGACTAGCACGGAACGGCCTTCGCACCAAATTGAAAACCCAGATAGGCCACCCACTTCGATTTCGGTCCGGCATGGCTCCGTTGCACAAATCGCGTGAGGGATTCATCTCGTGAATCCAGCGTGGCAGCTGTGCTGCATGAGCAGACCCACATCCCCCGGCTACAAGACCCGGAACTGGCCCGCCTATGATGAAGCGCTCAAGCGCCGCGGCTCGCTGACGATCCGTTGGCCGGCAGGCGATTGCCTGCAATCGCCG
>JANMCI010000351.1:0-6576 GCA_031361245.1 Rhodobacterales bacterium | reverse complement strand
CCGATGCCGACCAATCGAATTTACCCGAATCCACCACAACGCCACCCGTGACAGTGCCATTCCCGGTCAAGTACTTCGTCGCCGAATGCACCACCAACGTCGCCCCATGTTCAATCGGGCGGCACAAATAAGGCGTCGCTGTCGTGTTATCCACGATCAACGGAATGCCGTGCCGATCCGCCACCCGCGCAATCGCGTCGAGGTCCGAAATCGCACCGCCGGGGTTACAAATCGTCTCGCAGAACAGGGCGCGGGTGTTGTCATCAATCGCCGCCGCAATCGCCTTTGGATCATCGAAATCCACCAGCTTGGCCGACCAGCCGAATTTTCGGATGGTATTGGTGAATTGCTGCACCGTGCCGCCATAAAGCCGGGTCGAGGCCACCACATTGCAGCCCGGCTGCATCAACGGGAACAGCGCCATCAGTTGTGCTGCATGCCCGGACGAGCAGCAAACAGCCCCCGCTCCGCCCTCCAGCGCCGCCACCCGGTTGGCCAGCGCCATCACGGTCGGGTTGGTCAGCCGCGAATAGATATAGCCGACCTCCTGCAGATTGAAGAGCTTGGCCGCGTGATCGCTGTCGCGGAACACATAGGCCGTCGTCTGATATATCGGCACCTGCCGCGCGCCCGTCGCCGTGTCGGGCGCGGTTCCGGCGTGAATGGCAAGCGTGTCAAAACCCTGAGTCATGTAAACCTCCCTGTCATGGGGCGCAGGCTAGGGCAGGGGGCAGCGCCGGGCAATCAAAAACAGCCTTTCCCCCGTTGTCCGCTCCCGCTAGCCTGCCCTCAAGTCCGGAGATGCCCATGCTCACCCCCTTTCATCTGGCCATCCACGTCCACGACCTTGACGCCGCCCGCGCCTTTTACGGCGGCGTGCTGGGATGCACCGAAGGCCGCAGCGCCGAAACCTGGGTTGATTTCGACTTCTTCGGCCATCAGATCAGCCTCCATCTCGGCACGCCCTTCGCCAATGCCGCCACCGGCAAGGTTGGCGCGCATCTGGTGCCGATGCCGCATTTCGGCGTCGTGCTGCACCTGCCCGACTGGCGGGCGCTCGCCACGCGCCTTCAGGCGGCGGGCACCGATTTCGTGCTGGAACCCTCGGTACGGTTTCAGGGTCAGCCGGGCGAGCAATGGACCATGTTCTTTCGTGATCCTTCCGGAAACCCGATCGAGATCAAGGGCTTCCCAAGTCTGGACGGCATTTTCGCCCATTGAGGCGTTTTAAGCCCGCTCATCCTTGGGGCTGTCCATCACCACAAAGGTCGTGATCGCCTGCACCTGCGGCAGCACCCCCAGCACATCGGTGTGCCAGTGCTTGAAGTCCGCCAGATCGCCGACCTCGACCCGCAACAGGTATTCGACCGTGCCCGTGACGTTGTGGCACTCCCGCACCTCCGGAGCGCGCGCCACGGCCCGCTCGAACGCCTCCTGCGCCGCCTTGGTGTGGCTGTTCAGCCCGACGGTCACATAGGCCACAAAGCCGATCCCGACCTTTTCCGGATCGATGACCGCGCGGTAGCCCTTGATGACGCCGGCGCGCTCCAGATCCTGCACCCGGCGCAGACACGCAGAGGGTGACAGGCCCACCCGTTCTGCCAGATCGGTGTTCGACATCCGGCCGTCTCGCAGCAAGCCGCGCAATATAGCTGTGTTGATGTCGTCTAGTTTCGTCATTTGTTGCAAATAATGTTCCAAAATGCGACAATTTGCAACAAAATCCGGCTTCATCTGGTCAATAGTTGCGAAATGGATGCGAACCTTCTGATCGGCTTGATCTCCTTTGCCTTCGTGACATCGATCACGCCGGGGCCGAACAACCTCATGCTTCTGGCCGCCGGGGCCAATTTCGGATACCGCCGCAGCGTGCCGCATATGCTCGGCATCAATCTGGGCTTCGTGTCCTTGGTGGTGGCGGCGGGGGTCGGGCTTGGCGCCGTGCTGATTGCCCTGCCCACTGCCAAGATCGCGCTCAAGATCGCGGCCGCCCTCTACATGCTGTGGCTCGCCTGGAAGATCGCCCATGCCGCCCCGCCCGGCTCCGCCACCGCCTCCGGTCGTCCCATGACGCTTTTGCAGGCCGCGAGTTTTCAATGGGTCAACCCCAAAGCCTGGGCCATGGCGCTGGGCGCCGTCGCCGCTTACGGCGGGGATGGCGGCGCGCTCGCGATCACCTGGGTGGCGCTCGTGTTCTGCCTTGTGAACCTGCCCTCGATCAGCACCTGGACCCTGGCGGGCGACGCGATGCGCCGCCTTTTGACCAATCCCAACCGTCTGGCCGTGTTCAACTGGACGATGGCCGTCCTTCTGGTCCTGTCGCTCTGGCCGGTTCTACGGTTCTGAAATGACGTCGGACACAGGTTAATTTCAGGTTAATTGAAACACGTAAAGTATTGATATTAAATAATGAAACACGATGTCGTCAAAAGCGACATTTCCTCTCAGCGGTACCAGAGACCCTCGCGCTTGATGGCATTGCGGATCATCTGCTCGCGTCGCGGCAGGTCATCGCGGTCAAACAACGCCCGTACAGCCGCCCCCTTGCCCTGATAGATCATCCGCCGGAACGGTTCATAGTCCTTGATGATCCTCTTGATCGCCTGCGGCGCGGCCACCGCTTCCAGCACCTTCACGACCTGATCGCTTTCGCGGGCGTAAAGCAGCGGCAAGGTGCGGTAGTGGCAGGTCACATCCCCGTCCAGCCCCTTCAACCCCGGCCCCGGCCTGCCCCCGCCAAAGGAATGCACGACCAGCGGCAACACGATCTGATCGAGCCACGGGTTCATCTCCTGACAAGCCAGTTCGACCGGCCGATTGGCCATCACCTCGACCGCATACTCCAGAAACCGCGCTCCGAAATCGCGCGGGCTGCGGAAAAAGAACCAGCCCGCGTTGAAATAGAGATAGCGCCGCCAGTATTCGTCCGGCTGGCTCAGATCGAGCGAGCTGTCGAAGTCCAGCCCGAACCGCCGGTAAAGCGCCCCCCAGGTCGCCGCATAGCCCGGCCCGTACAACTCGATCACCGGCCACGTCCCCTCCCGCCGCATCGAGGCCGACGGGCGCGAGAAATCGAATTCCAGCGTTTCGAAGGACCCAGTGACCAGCGTGTCGGTGTCCAGAAACAGAAAGTTCTCGTCCGGCAGCGCCGCCAACGCCTCGATCTTGTTGCCATAGGGATAGCTGGCGCCGAACGTCGTGTTCTCGAAAGGCAGGAACACCACGCCCAATTCCTCCAGCAACTCCCGCAATGGTCCGCCCTTGATGCGCGGGTCCTCCGGCCAGCGCGGCGAAGGCTGCGGCTCGGCGATGTACAGCTTGCCGGCGAAATCGGGGTTGAAGGTGCGCAGGCTGGCCGCGAGCAGCACGGCTTCGAATTGCAGCCGCCCGGATTGGCCCACAGCTAGGATATTGAATATTTGCCGGGGCGGCTTCTCTTTTGTCATTCTGCGCCTGCCTTGTGGTTTGCCGGACTATATCGCCCGGACCGCCAATGGAAAGTGAAAGGAACCCCGCATCTTGTGGTTTTCTTGGCTGGCGCAGATCGGGGTGCTTTCTTCAACCGCTGCCAAAGCGCAGTCCTTCAGGGCGGAGAAAATCTCAGCGACAGGCACGACATGCCGCCATCCAGCTTGGCGCATTCCGAATTTCCGATTGTGCGCACCTGGTATCCTGCTTTGTCCAGCACATCGTGGGTCCGCGGGAAGCCATTCGGCATCAACACCAAGTTGTTGAAGCGGACCGAGTTGGCACAGGCCTCTTCGCCAGCAGCCGTATGGATGACGCGGTATCCCTTGAAGCACCCCGACCTGTCCAGTTTCACGGTGGACAAAATAGTCTCTTCATCCAGAAGCGAACAATCAGTTTTGAAATGAAGCACCCCTGGCGGGGTCACCACCTCCCGCACCTGATGGCCCCACGGAGCAACCAGCCGCCGCAATTCCGCGATCCCCGCCGCATTTGTCCGGGCAGAACGCCCAACCAGAATTTCAGTTTCGGTCGTCAGAATGTCGCCGCCCTCAATGAAGCTTTGCGCCCCAACAACCCGCACGACCTGCTTGTAAAGCGCTTCCAGATGCGGCGCCATCTCGCTTGCCTCGCCCAACCGAGTTGGTGCCCCCGGACACATCACCACCGCGCCTTCAGGTAGGCATAGCGCTGTGTCCTCAACAAACACCGAATCCGGAAAGGCTTCCATCGGCTCCAGGTCCACAACCGTCGCGCCGGTCGATTCCAGAGCAGCCCGGTAGTCCGCATGATGCTGCGACATGATCTCCAGTGAAGGCATGCCGACATCCACGGCACGAAGCCCCTGAATGATGCTGGAAGCCGGGCGGCGGGTTATGGCATGAGTAAAACGATAGGACTGTGAGGGCATATTGGGACTTTCGAGCTGGCAAACGATGGGCATAGCTTGGTGGAACTGACGTCAACGCTTGGCCCCTGACCTGACCCCCAGTTGTTAATTTCCACGCAAAACTGAGCCGGGTTTTCCATCGAGAATTGAGCCGCCTGAAGGTTATGGTCGTCGGTTCAGGCTGGGGTCAAGGCATGTGTGTGCTCCTTCTTCTTGCGGGTTGAGGCGGCTGAGCTGGTCTTGAAGCGGAAGCTGTCGTTTCCGGTCTCCAGGATGTGGCAGCGGTGGGTGAGGCGGTCGAGAAGGGCTGTGGTCATCTTGGCATCGCCAAAGACAGTGGCCCATTCGCTGAAGCTGAGGTTTGTGGTTATTGCGACGCTGGTGCGCTCGTAGAGTTTGCTCAGCAAATGGAAGAGCAGCGCGCCGCCCGAGACGCTGAATGGCAGGTAGCCCAGTTCGTCCAGGATCACGAGGTCGAGCTTGGTCAGGCTTTCGGCGATCTGTCCGGCTTTGCCCTTGGCCTTTTCCTGTTCAAGTGCATTGACCAGTTCGATGGTCGAGAAGAAGCGGACCTTGCGTCGATGATGCTCAATGGCCTGAACCCCGAGGGCCGTGGCGACATGGGTCTTGCCGGTGCCCGGGCCGCCGATCAGGACAACGTTCTGCGCGCCGTCGATGAACTCGCAGCGGTGCAGCTGACGCACCGTGGCTTCGTTGATCTCGCTGGATGCGAAGTCGAAGCCGGAGAGATCCTTGTAGGCCGGAAAGCGGGCGGCTTTCATGTGATAGGCGATGGAGCGCACCTCACGTTCGGCCAGTTCAGCCTTGAGGAGTTGAGCCAGGATCGGCACTGCAGCGTCGAAGGCCGGGGCACCCTGCTCGATCAGATCGGTGACGGCCTGGGCCATGCCATACATCTTCAGACTGCGCAGCATGATGACAACGGCAGCACTCGCGGGGTCATGACGCATGGCGGCCTCCGGCGATCTGGGCGCGCAAGCCGTCATAGCGTTCAACATTGGCTTTAGGTTCACGACGCAGGATCAGCGCCTGCGGGGTGTCGATGTCCGGCCCGCCTGTTGTCTAGCCGTCGATCAAACGGTGCAAGAGGTTCAGCACATGAGTTTTGGTCGGCACGCCCGCTTCCAGCGCCATTTCCACGGCGGTCAGCACCGCCTGCTCATCGTGGTGCAAGACGAGCGCCAGGATGTCGACCATCCATTGGCCGGCAGGCGATGCTTGCATCGCCGAGAGGCTCGCGGTCGCCGCCTGGCTTGCGCAGCATATGATCCTGCAACTGTCGGAAGGCCTTGGGCAATTCCGCAAAAGGCGCACCGTTGCGAAGCGCCCCGGGCTTGCGCTGAACGACGGCCAGATAGTGCCGCCAGTCGTAGATCGTGCACGGCGGCTGGTCATGGGACCGCTGGATCAGCCGTTTATGTTCGCACAGGATCTGCCCTTCGGCGGCGACAACAATCCGTTCGGGATAGATCCTCAGGCTGACCGGGCGGTTCGCGAAGGATGCCGGAACGCTGTAACGATTGCGGTCGAAATGGATCAGGCAGGTCGGCGACACGCGTTTGCTCTGCTCGACCAAGCCGTCGAAGGCAGGCGGCAGCGGCATCAGGGCCGCCTGTTCCTCGGCCCACACTCCGGCGACGGTGCCGGGCTGAGCCCCATGCGGGATATCTCGCCACAGTTCGAGGCATCGCTGTTCCAGCCAGGCATTCAGTGCCGCAAGATCGGGAAAGCACGGCGTCGGTTGCCAAAGCCGGTGTCGAGAATCCTGAACATTCTTCTCGACTTGCCCCTTCTCCCAACCCGACGCCGGATTGCAGAACTGCGCCTCGAAGACATAATGGTTCGTCATGGCGAGAAACCGCAGGTTGACCCGCCGTTCCTTGCCGCGACCGACGCGATCCACCGCCGTCCTCATATTGTCGTAGATGCCTCGCTCCGGGATGCCACCCAGGACGCGAAACCCATGCCAGTGGGCGTCAAACAGCATCTCGTGGGTCTGCAGCATATAAGCCCGAACCAGGAAGGCCCGGCTGTGCGACAGCTTGATATGGGCCACCGGCTCTGTTGCACAAATCGTCTGATGACCGAGGTTACCCTTTCCCCGGACAGACCTATCCCACGGTTTCCGTGACGGGTATGCCGAGCGCGGTGAAGCCGTTGAGAACGGCGACACGGACCTGGAACTCGGCGACCTGACG
>JANMCI010000514.1:0-4891 GCA_031361245.1 Rhodobacterales bacterium | reverse complement strand
CCGGGTCGGGCGGGCGCTGACCGAGCATCCGGTGTTCCGCTCTGCCGCGCGACCCAAGGCGCTGACACCGCTGATCCTGTCGCGCTACATGGAGGGGCAGACCTACGGGCTGCATGTCGATGACGCGCTGATGCAGGGGCTGCGGACCGATCTGTCCTTTACCCTCTTTCTGACCGATCCGGCCAGTTACGACGGCGGCGCCCTGATCATCGAGGACCCGCTCGAGGCGCGGGCGATCAAGCTCAATGCCGGTGACATGATCCTCTACCCCTCGACCACCCTGCACCGGGTTGAACCGGTGACCGCCGGTGCACGTCTGGCCGTGGTGGGCTGGGTGCAAAGCCTGATCCGCGACGGCGCACAGCGCGAGATGCTGTTCGATCTGGATCAGGCCGTCGAGCACTGCTTCGCCGCCGAGGGCAAATCGGCCCAGTTTGACCGGCTGGCCAAGACCCGGTCGAACCTTCTGCGCATGTGGGCCGAGCCCTGATTGCAGCGGCGATGACGCCCCGGTGTTGCCGGTCCGGACCGCAGGGGGCAAACCTTTCCCAAACCTTAATTTCCCTCGTAATATATTGATTCTTAATGTTTAAAAAAAACGTCCAGATCTGGACGCTTCAAAAACGGTTGTCCCGCGGGAACCCGCGCGGCGCCATCCGCCCGGCCGTGGCCCGCCCGGCCATCCACTCGCCCAGCTCGATCTCGGTCCGGGTCCGGCCCGCCGGGTCCTTCCAGCTCAGCCCCTTGGCCAGCTCAAAGGTCGTGGCATCCGACAGCCCGCCATCCTTGTATTTCTGCAGGCGAACCCCCTTGCCCTTGGCCATTTCCGGCAGCTCTGCCAGCGGAAAGATCAGCACCTTGCGGTTGTCACCCACGACGGCCACATGATCGCCCTGCACCCGGCGGCACAGCGCCAGCCTGACCCCATCGCCCAGCGTCACGACCTGCTTGCCTGCCTTGGTCTGGGCCAGCGCTTCGTCGGACGCCACCACAAACCCGTCGCCTGCGGTCGAGGCAACCAGCAGCTTTTCTGCTGGCCGGAAGATCATCAGATCGACAATTACCGCATCATTGGGCAGGTCCACCATCAACCGGACCGGCTCTCCCATTCCCCGCCCACCGGGCAGGTTGACGCCAAGCAGGGTGTAAAACCGCCCGTTGCTGCCAACCAGCAGGATCTTGTCTGTCGTCTCGGCATGAAAGGCGAACAGCGGCCCGTCGCCGTCCTTGAATTTCTGCTCGGTGGCCAGATCCACCTGCCCCTTCATGGCGCGGATCCACCCCATCTGGCTGCAGATCACCGTGATCGGCTCCCGCTCGATCATCGCCTCAAAGCTGACCTCCTCGGCATCGCCCGCCTCGGCAAAACTGGTCCGCCGCTTGCCAAGCACCGTGGCCTTGCCGAATTGCTTGCGGATATCCTCAAGCTCTGACCCGATCCGTTTCCACTGCAGCCGGTCGCTGTCCAAAAGGTCCGCGAGGTCCGCACGTTCCTTCATCAGCGCGTCCCGCTCGGCGACAAGTTCCAGCTCTTCCAGACGCCGCAGCGACCGCAACCGCATGTTCAGGATTGCTTCCGCCTGAAGGTCGCTCAGTTCCCCCTCCCCCGGAGGAGGCGCGACATAGTCCTTTTCGTTGGCCGCCCGCGCATGAGGGCGCCCCCAATCCTCGGCCATCAGGGCGCGCTTGGGGTCGTCGTCATAACGGATGATGTCGATCACCCGGTCGAGGTTCAGGAAGGTGATGAGGAACCCTTCCAGAATCTCCAGCCGGTGATCGATCTTTTCGACGCGGTGGGTCGAGCGGCGTTTCAAGACGTCGCGGCGATGGTCGAGGAAAGCGCGCAAAACCTCTTTCAGGCTGCAAACCTTGGGCACCTTGCCGTCGATCAGGACGTTCATGTTCAGACTGAACCGGCTTTCAAGTTCCGAGTTGCGGAACAGCGCCGACATCAGCATCTCCGGCTCCACCGTCCGCGAGCGCGGCTCGATGACGATCCTGATGTCATCGGCGCTTTCATCGCGCACATCGGCCAGCAGCGGCACCTTCTTCAGTTCTATCAGTTCGGCCAGCTTTTCGATCAACTTGGATTTCTGGACCTGATAGGGGATCTCCGTGACAATGATCTGCCACGTCCCGCGCCCCAGATCCTCGACCTCCCACTTGGCCCGCGTGCGGAACGACCCGCGACCGGTGCGATAGGCTTGCAGGATCGCCTCGCGCGGCTCGACGATCACGCCACCCGTCGGAAAATCCGGCCCGGGGATGATCGCGGCCAGCGCGTCATCGGCAAGGTCGGGATCCTTGAGCAAAGCATGGCAGCCGTGGATCAATTCATCAAGGTTGTGCGGCGGGATGTTGGTGGCCATCCCCACGGCGATCCCGCTCGACCCATTGGCCAGCAGGTTGGGGAAGGCTGCAGGCATCACCACCGGCTCTTCCAGCGTTCCGTCATAGTTCGGGCGGAAGTCCACGGCGTTTTCGGCCAGACCTTCCATCAGAGTCTCTGCGATCGCTGTCAACCGGGCCTCGGTGTAACGGCTGGCGGCCGGGTTATCGCCGTCAATGTTGCCGAAGTTCCCCTGCCCGTCGACCAGCGGATACCGGACGTTGAAATCCTGCGCCAGACGCGCCATGGCGTCATAAATCGCGGAATCGCCGTGGGGGTGATAGTTGCCCATGACATCGCCGCTGATCTTGGCCGACTTGCGAAAGCCGCCGGTTGCCGACAACCGAAGTTCACGCATGGCAAACAGGATGCGGCGGTGAACCGGCTTCAACCCGTCCCGCGCATCGGGCAGTGCCCGGTGCATGATCGTTGACAGGGCATAGGTCAGATAGCGTTCGCCAATGGCCCGTGCCAAGGGTTCGGACAGGGTAACTGGCTCTATCTTGGGATCATCTTCGGCATCGGACATGGATGTTGTGTAATTCGCCCCTCTCGCATGGTCCAGCCAGAAAAGACATTACGTCGCTACGGGGAATTTGTCCCCATTTTCCACTGTGGCAATTGGCGGAATATGGTAAATTCAACAAATGGTGACTTGTGTGGGTGTGCTATGATTCGATTGGTGCTGTTACTTTGCGGCGGTCTCTATTTCGGTCTCCTCATTCTGGGTGAGGACCACGGCCAGAAACGCTATGGCCTGATGATGGCCGACGAGCAGCCCAAACGCACCCTCTCCCCGCAACCGGCACCGGACGAGGCCAAACAGGTCCTCTTCATCCCGGCTCAGACTGTCATGGAACCGGTCAAGGTTGCGTCGGTTCAGCCGGAACCCGCAGCGCCTGCGGCAACGACGACGTTGGCCGCTGCGGCGCCGCTGCCTGAACCTGAAATCCCCGGCGGCAAATTGTTCACCGTGGCGTCAAAGCTGGTCAACGTGCGCGAAGGCCCCGGAAAGAGTTTCGCCGTGCTGGGCAGCCTGACCAAAGGCGAGCAAGTTCTGGTCGTGCAGGACGAAAACCCGGTCGAAGGCTGGTCAAAGGTCCGCCTTGAGGGCGACGGGATCGAAGGTTACGTCGCGACGCGCCTTCTGGTCGAGTAATCGGCCGTCATCAGGCAGGGTCCGCTGTGGACCCTCGAGAAATCTTTCACGCGACGCCCGAAATCCGACCTCCCGATTGACGCTGGGATGCGAACCCAGTCTAGTGACGCCGGTTTCCAGAAAAAAAGGCGTGGTTGTGCAACCGAGTATCCTGATCACCGGCTGCTCGTCCGGCATAGGCCACGATGCCGCCCACGGGCTGAAAGCGCGGGGGTGGCGGGTCTTTGCAACCTGTCGGCAAGCCAAAGACTGTGAGCGGCTCGTGTCCGAGGGGCTGGAAAGCTTTGTGCTGGACTATGCCGATGAGGCCAGCATTGCCGCCGCCGTGGCCGAAGTTCAGTCCCGCACGGCTCGCCTGGACGCCTTGTTCAACAACGGCGCCTTCGCCTGCCCCGGCGCGGTGGAGGATCTGCCCCGTGGCGCGCTGCGCGAGATCTTCGAGGTCAACCTGTTCGGCTATCACGACCTGACCCGTCGCCTGATCCCGATGATGCGGGCCCAAGGCGGCGGGCGGATCATCAACTGCTCCTCGATTCTGGGCCTTGTCGGTGCAAAATGGCGCGGCGCCTATGTGGCCACCAAATTCGCGATGGAGGGGCTCAGCGACGTCCTGCGCATCGAGATGCAAGGCACGGGGGTCGAGGTGGTTCTGATCGAGCCCGGACCCATCACTTCAGCAATCCGCCGGAATGCGATCCCTCATTTTGAACGCTGGATAGACTGGCAAAACTCGGCCCGGTCGGCGCAATACGGTGCCCTGCGGCACCGGCTATATGAAAGCCGCGGGCCTGACCGGTTCGAATTGCCCGCGTCCGCCGTCACCGACGTCTTGATCCGGGCTCTCGAAGCCAAGCGCCCGCGCCCGCGCTACTATGTCACGACGCCCACCCATCTGATGGGCTTTGCCCGGCGCGTGCTTTCGTCGCGGGTGTTGGACTGGCTGATCTCCAAGGGCTGACGCTTTCGCCCTCGCTTTTTTCGCGGGCAGGATTATGTCAGGGGCAGAACAAGGATTGACCCCATGCTGAACGACCCGCTTTTCATTCTCGCGACCGTGGTGTGCCTGATCGTGCTGATCATCCTGATGATCGGCATCGGCGTTTTCACCAAGGGTGGCGAGACCAATCGGAAATACGCCAACAAGCTGATGCGCTACCGGATCATCGCGCAGGCGCTGGCCGTGGTGGCGATTGTGCTGTTTGCCTGGGCCAAGTCGCGGGGGGCGAACTGATGGTCGTTCTGTCAAAGATCTATACCAAGACCGGGGACAGGGGCGAAACCTCGCTTGGCAATGGTGACCGGGTGCCGAAATACGTCTTGCGGGTTGCGTCCTATGGCACGGT
>JANMCI010000485.1:0-4964 GCA_031361245.1 Rhodobacterales bacterium | reverse complement strand
CCCGCCGCTGGCCGAGACCTGCAAGATGCTGGCAGCGGCCGGCATTGCCGATACCGAGGGTTTTGGCGGGCTGTACGCCGATGAAGCCACGTTGGCCGAAACCGCCGCTGCGCTGAAGGCTGCGGGGCTCAAGATGCGGACGGGGCATTTCGGGCTGAACCAAATCGAGGACACGCCGGATTGGGCGTTGAAGGTGGCCAAGACGCTAGGGATCGAGCGGCTTTATGTGCCCCACATCATGCCTGACGCACGGCCCAGCGACGGTGCGGGCTGGCGGGAATTTGGCGCGCGGCTGGAACGGGCCTTTGCGCCGATCCGCGCGGCGGGGCTTGGCACCGGCTGGCACAACCATGATTTCGAATTCAAGGCCTGTGCTGACGGGGAGATTCCCGAGGCCTGCATCCTTGACGGCGGTCCGTCGCTGGAGGCGGAACTGGACGTCGCATGGGTGGTGCGGGGCGGCTCTGACCCGATGGAGTGGATCAAGCGCTATGCCGGGCGGATCACGGCGGCCCATGTCAAGGACATCGCCCCTGCCGGCCAGAACCTGGACGAGGACGGCTGGGCCGATGCCGGGCAGGGCACGGTCGATTGGAAAACCATCATGGCCGCGCTGAAGGCTGTGGGCTGCAAGCATTTCGTTCTGGAACATGACAATCCGTCGGACCACAAGCGTTTCGCGACGCGTTCAGCTGCTTACGTGAAAGGGCTCTGACCATGGCCAATCTGGGTATCGGCATCATCGGATGCGGCAACATCTCGACCTCTTACCTGAAACTTGCGCCCCTTTTTAAAGGGTTGGAAGTGCGGGCGGTGGCGGATGTGAATATGGAGGCGGCGAAAGCGCGCGGGGCGGAATTTGGCGTCAAGGCGCAGGGCGTTGACGACCTCTTGGCCAACAAGGACGTGGACATGGTCATCAACCTGACCATTCCGGACGCGCATTATCCGGTCAGCAAATCGATTCTGGAAGCGGGCAAGCACGCTTATTCGGAAAAGCCGCTGGTTCTGACGCTGGAGCAGGGCACGAGCCTGCGCGACATCGCCAAGGCCAAGGGGCTGCGGGTCGGTTGTGCGCCGGACACCTTCCTTGGCGGCGCGCATCAGCTGGCGCGGGCCTTGCTGGATGAGGGTAAGGTTGGCGACATCGTCGCCGGTGCGGCGGCCGTGCTGAACCACGGGATGGAAGCGTGGCATCCGAACCCTGACTTCTTCTTTTTGCCCGGCGGCGGTCCGATGCTGGATCTGGGGCCCTATTATGTGGCGAACCTGATCAACCTGCTGGGTCCGGTCGCCCGCGTTGCAGCGCTGGCCAACATGCCGGAAAAGACCCGCACCATCGGATCGGGTCCCCGCAAGGGTGAGACGGTGCCGGTCAAGACGCCGACCAACATCCATGCCCTGCTGGAATTCGTGAACGGCGCCACGGTGACACTGACCACGACCTGGGATGTCTGGTCGCATCGCCGCAGTCATTTCGAGCTTTATGGCTCGGAAGGCACGCTTTATGTGCCGGACCCCAATTTTTTCGGCGGGACGGTCGAAATCGGCGGCAAGGACAAGGTGATCACGGCGGTGGAGCCCTGGGCGCATCCGTTCGGAGTGGTCAATCAGGATCAGGGGCGTGCCAATTATCGCACGGCGGGTCTGGCGGACATGGCTGTGGCCGTGCTGGAAGGCCGCGATCACCGCTGCTCGCTGGAGCGGACGTTGCACGGGGTCGAGGTCATGGCGGGCTGCATCAAGTCGGGCGAGACGGGCCAGTTCGTGGCGATGACGACGACCTGCACGCGGCCTGCGGCGTTGGGCATTGCTGAAGCACAGGCGTTGCTGCGCTGAGGGCGGAACCGGGGGAGTTTCACACCCCCCCGGACCCCCCGGTGGGATATTTGTGGACAGATAAATCGGGGGACGATGTGATCGAGAATCCGATATTGCGCGGGTAAACCCCGATCCCTCGATCTGCCGCTGAACCGGGCGGATTTGCTGGACATCCCGGGCGATCCGGACAGTTGCGGCATTTGGGCGCTATGCCTGTCACATGCGGAGGTGCGGTTCTGGCTGGTCCATACCGACCTCAAGCGCTTCGACGCGGCGGTCAAGGACGCGCATAACTTCATCCCCTCTTGTGAGACCATTGATGGGATCGGGCGGTTTGGAAATATGTAAATTCCTCGGGTTTAGATCTGTCCTGGTTTCACGATTGGCCGGGCGAAGGGCTGGTCCCGTCCACGCCCGGTCCCGCGCTCGAAGGTGGGTTGCGGCTGGCAGTTGCGGTTAACGGGGCCGCGGAGCAGATCCACTGAGCAACGCCGGACGGCGACTTTGTGCCCCCGGGAGAGGGATTGGACGTCTGGGTCATCTCGAACCAGGGCGGGTCGGGCGAGAATTCCAGCTTTACCGGGGCCCTTGTCGGCACGATCGTGCTGATCTGACCGGAAAGGGCTGGGCGGCGGAGGTTCCGGGATTTTCCTAGACGGCTTTGATCACGGGGCTGGAAGATCCTCTTGAAAGCCAAAAAATCCCGCACTAGTAACCGTCGAATATTTTTGAGACTGGTAACCGTCGAAAATTCTTGAGGGGCTGAGATGACCGCGAATGCACCAACGCATACCCTTTCAGATCTGTTGAAGCTGGTCGACAAGGTCTTTGGCATTGAAAGTGTCCTGAGAGACTGGGGCCGCGACATTATTCCCGAATATTATTCCCAATCCGGCCCGGCCTATGAAAGGTTGCATTCCACTAAAGGGTGCATGCATCTGGCGCTGAATGAGGATGGGCTGTTCAGTTTTAAGGGGTATCTGGAGCAGCCAAGGACTGTGATCCGGGAATTGAGGGCCATGAAGGGCAGGCGGGTGTTGGAACTGGGTTGCGGCAAGGGGTTTAACAGCCTTTTTATCGCCAAGAAACTTGAGGCGGTGCAATGCAAGGGGACCGACCTGCTGCAAGACCACGTCAAAAAGGCCATTGGTATTGCCAAGACTGACGGCCAGAACAATGTGAGCTTTGAGCAAGCCAGTTACGAGCCATTGCCCGACCGGTTCCGCGATTTTGACGTGGCCTTTGCTATTGAAACCCTGTGCTATGCCAAGGATACAGATTTGGTTGCGGCCTCGATCGCCGCTGCGCTGCGCCCGGGGGGACGGTTTGTCATGTTTGACATGCATGCCTCTGGCAATGCTGACGATCTGCCCTCTGACCTTGCCAGGGCCACGCGGCTTTATGAGGTGTCGGTGGCGGTCACCCGCGGCTTCATTTCCGCTGGGCAGTGGGAGGCCTCGTTGAAAAAGGCCGGTTTGGTGGTCGATCCGGTCATGGATCTGACCGAGCAGCTTTTGCCTGGGCTGTACCGTCAGGTCGAGATGAGCCATCGCGCGCTGAGCGATTGGAAAAGACGTCTGGCCGTAAAGGCAATGCCGGCCCTGCTGACGCGCAATGCGATTGCCGCCCTGCTTGGCCCGGCGATCTGCCGACTTGGTCGTGAGCAGAACGATGGGGTTCTGGCTTATCAGAAGATCACGGCCACCAAACCGGCCTGAATTTTTTGATCAAAGCTTGCAGATAGCTGCTCGCGCAGACTAGAAGATGGGTCAAACAGGTAAGGCAGCCATGACGTCTGACACGCGCAAGATACCGACCCATGAGGTGACCTATGCGCGTTTGCGCGATATGATCCTTTACGGCGAATTGCAGCCGGGCCAGCCGGTGACGATTCAGGGGCTGATCAACGATCTGGGGGTCGGCATGACCCCGGTGCGCGAGGCGATCCGGCGGTTGACGGCAGAAGGCGCACTTTTGCCTCAGGGCAACCGGCGTGTGACGGTGCCGCGGCTGACGGCGGGTCTGCTTGACCAGATCGCCTTTGCCCGGCTGACCATCGAGCCGAAGCTTGCGGAGCTTGCCTGTGGCCATGTCAGCCCTGCGTTGATGGTGCAACTGCGCGACCTCGACCGCCCGATCAATGCGGCCATCTTGGCGCACGACGTCCATTCCTATCTGCAGAACAACCACGCCTTTCACTTTGCCCTCTATGAAGCATCGAATGCAGCGGTGCTGGTGGATATGGCGCGCTCGTTGTGGCTGCGATTTGGGCCGTCGTTGCGGGTCGTCGTTGCGCGCGAGGGGGCGTTGGCGTTGCCTGATCTGCACGCCGAAGCGCTGGCAGCCTTGGAGCGCGGCGATCCGTCCGGACTGGCCTCTGCCATGCAGCACGATATCGCGCAGGGGGTAGAGCAAGTGCGGCTGGCGTTGGATCGCGGAGAGATTTGATCAAATTTCTTGATCGACGTCGGATTTGATCATAATCTGCCGGCAAGGCACCCGAAGTGGATTCGGGGGCAGTCCATTTGCAGTGAGGTCCAGATGAACAAGATCACCAACCACATGCCGACGGCGGAGCTGCAGGCGCTGGACGCGGCGCACCACATGCATCCGTTTACCGAAAACGCCGCCTTGGCCCGCAAGGGCGCGCGGATCATGAAGTCGGCCAAGGGCGTGTGGTTGACCGACACCGAGGGGCACCGGATCATCGACGGGATGGCGGGGCTGTGGTGTGTGAACATCGGCTATGGCCGCACTGAGCTGGGCGATGTGGCCAAGCGGCAAATGGATGAGCTGGCCTATTACAACACGTTCTTCCAGACTTCGCATATCCCGGCCATCGCGCTGGCCGCCAAGATTGCCGAACTGGCGCCGGGCGATCTGAACCACGTCTTCTTTGCAGGGTCGGGGTCGGAGGCCAATGATACCAACATCCGCATGGTGCGGCGGTATTGGGACATCAAGGGGCAGTCGGAAAAGCGCATCATCATCGGGCGGACCAATGGCTATCATGGCTCGACCATGGGCGGTGGCTCGCTGGGCGGCATGTCGGGGATCCACGCCCATGGTGGCAAGATCGCCGGGATCGTTCATGTCGGCGAGCCGAACTGGTGGGCGCAGGGCGGGGACATGACCCCTGAGGC
>JANMCI010000442.1:0-4657 GCA_031361245.1 Rhodobacterales bacterium | reverse complement strand
ATCTTTGACCGCTGGATCGAACGCGATGGCCTCAAGGACACGCTCAAGGAGCTGGGCATCGGCTGCATCCCCTTCCTGCCGCTGGCGCAAGGCGTGCTGACCACCAAATATCTGGGCGGCATCCCCGCTGACAGCCGCGCCGCCGTGGGTCATTTCCTGAAACCTTCGGCCATCACCGAGAAGGTCCTGGCCAAGGTGCGCGACCTGAACGAATTGGCCCAGGGCCGCGGCCAGACCCTGCCGCAAATGGCGCTGGCCTGGGTTTTGCGGGGCGGCGGCACGACTTCGGCCCTGATCGGCGCCTCGCGGCCCTCGCAGGTCGTGGATTGTCTGGGGGTGCTGAAGAACATGAGCTTCACCGGCGCGGAATTGGCCAGGATAGACCACATTTCCCTGAATTGAGGGGTGTGAGTGGCCACGCTGCCCGACAACCGAATACAAACTGTGGAAGCGAGCAGCATGCCCACCATTGAAGTTGACGGCGTTTTGGCTGAACGGCTGGAAAAGCTGATATCCGGCCCGACCGGCACGATTTGGTTGAGCGTGGGGATCACATCAACGCTGACCTTCAGCCTTGGCCATCCGTTCAGCGGGGGGCTTTCCGGTCGTGATCTGGTTGTGCAACCGACCGGCACTCAGGCGGTGACGGGCACTTTCGATTTCTCCACCCTGATCGAGATTGGCGCTGCCGACATGTTTCCGCTGACCTTGCGCGATTTCAGTCTGGATGCTGCCGACCTCCTCACCCTCGTCTAGAGCGATGCGACGGGGCTGCTTGTGGCCTACCACCCGGATGCCTTTGTTGCGGCCCTGAATGCCGAGGCGTGGGATGTGACGGGCAGTGACAACGCGGACAGGATCGCGCCGTCGGTCTATCTGGCACTGGGCGGATCTGACGCGATTGCCGGGTTGGGCGGGAATGACCAGATTGCCGGAGGGTTGGGCCGGGATCTGATGTCCGGTGGCGGCGGTGATGACCTGCTTTTCGGTAGTGGTGGCGCCGACCGTTTGTCGGGTGGCGGGGCCGCTGACCGGCTGGTGGGGGGCGCAGGTGACGATCGGCTGGATGGCGGTGTCGGGAAGGATGTGCTGACGGACGGGGCGGGGGCAGATGTGTTCCGGTTCGCCACGGGCGAGGGTGCCGACCGCATCACCGATTTCGAGGATGGGATCGACCATCTGTTCCTGGCCATGGGTTACGATCTTGTCGAGAACGCCGGCGGCACCCTGATAAGATATGATGCCGGGACAATCTTTCTGGTGGGAATCTCCCTCGCTCATGTGAACGCTGACGACTTCATCTGACCCAATGTGACCGTTTCAGCCGGTGATTCGCCACAAAGACCAACGTGGGTCCGTAGCCGTGCCGGAAGACCCGCGTAGAGACGGAAGGAAGACAGAAGGAAGACACAAGGAAGACCGCGCCATTTTCCGAAAATGATGCGAGTCCAGTCGGTTAATGCACCGTCCTTCACGTGCGGCGCACCGAAGTCGTCACATAGTTGACCGACAGGTCCCGCGCCGACAGCGACCAGCTCCACGATACCGGATTGAACACCATGCCCTTGCGGTCAACCGGGTTGAGGCCCGCCTTTTCGATCAGCGCGAACAACTCCTCCGGCGTGATGAATTTCTGCCAGTCATGCGTGCCCTTGGGCAGCCAGCGCATGACCCATTCCGCCCCGACGATCGCCATCATGAAGCTTTTGGCGTTCCGGTTCAGGGTCGAGCAGACCATGATCCCGCCCGGCTTCAAAAGGTCGCGGCAGGCCGTCAGATAGGCCAGCGGGTCTGACACATGCTCGACCACCTCCATGTTCAGCACGACATCGAACTGCTCACCGGCGGCTGCAAGGTCCTCGGCGGTGGTGTGGCGATAGTCGATGACCAGCCCGGACGCCTCGGCATGAAGCTGGGCGACGGGAATGTTGCGCGGCGCGGCATCGGCGCCGACGACCGTTGCCCCCAGCCGCACCATGGGTTCCGACAACAGCCCGCCACCGCAGCCAATATCCAGAATCCTCAGGCCGGCAAAAGGGTTGGGTGCTTTCAGGTTGCGGTCGAATTCGGCGGCAATCTGACCGGTGATGTAGTCCAGCCGGCAGGGATTCATCAGATGCAACGGGCGGAATTTGCCATTCGGGTTCCACCATTCCGCCGCCATCGCTTCGAATTTGGCGACTTCGGCAGGGTCGATCGTGGTTTGCATTTGGCGACGTCCTTCGATTTCAGTGTCAGTCAATCTCTGCCACGCTATATAGGGCGAATGGATCACAGATCAGGCCAAAAACGCGCTGCCGATTATCTTTACCCGTCGGTCGAGCCTTTCGACCAGCGGATGCTGGACGTTGGGCAGGGTCACAAGGTCTATGTCGAGCAATGCGGCAACCCATCCGGCGTTCCGGTTCTGGTGCTGCACGGCGGGCCGGGGGGCGGGTGCAGCCCGGCGATGCGGCGGTACTTTGATCCGGCGGTTTACCGCATCGTGCTTTTCGATCAACGCGGCTGCGGCCGCTCGCGCCCGCATGCCGTGGTCGAAGGCAACACGACCTGGGATCTTGTGGCCGACATCGAATTGATCCGCACCACCTTTGGGATCGAGCGTTTCATCCTGTTCGGCGGCTCCTGGGGTGCCACTCTGGCGCTGATCTATGCCATCACCCACCCCGACCGCACTGCCCATCTGGTGTTGCGCGGCGTGTTCCTGATGACCCAAGCCGAGCTTGACTGGTTCTATGGTGGCGGCGTGGGGGCGTTCTTTCCCGATCTGTGGCGCCAGTTCATGGCCCCGATCCCGCAGCCCGAGCAGGGCGATCTGATCGGCGCCTATCACAAGCGGCTCTTTTCGGGAAATCTCGGCGAGGAAAGCCGGACGGCGCGGGTCTGGGCGAACTGGGAAAACGCGCTGGCCTCGGTCGCGCATGACGGGTTCATGCCCGACGGCCCCTCGGACTATTCCCGCGCCTTTGCCCGGCTGGAGAATCACTACTTTCAAAACGCGGGCTTTCTGGACTGTGACGGCTGGATCCTGCAGGAAAAGCACCGCATCGCCCACCTGCCCGCCACGATCATCCAGGGCCGCCTGGACATGATCTGCCCGCCGGTTTCGGCGTGGAAGCTGGCTGACGGCTGGGAAAAGGCCGATCTGCGGCTGATCCCCCTTGCCGGGCATGCCCTGTCGGAACCGGGGATTTCGCAGGCGCTGGTGGGCGCGATGGATCGGCTGCGCGAGGCGTCCAGATCTGGACAGGACTGAAAACCATTTTATTACAATCGGTTACTTGGTCCTGTTTACCACATCTTAACCCTCGGATGGCCCGGCGCATCGCCCTTGCATCCGGGCCCGTTCCGGCCTATATCCACTTCAACAGCGGTTTCGAGGTCCACACTCGAAGCTACCGAACGTCGCGGCGGGCCGGTGGGCCCGTTTTTTATTTTCCGAGGGTGCCCTTGTCTGATCTGATCGCCAAAACCGCCATGGACCGCCGCCTTGCGGATATCGTCGGCCCCGTCATCGAAGGGATGGGGTTCGAACTGGTCCGCATCCGGCTGATGGGCGGCAATACCCGCACCCTGCAGATCATGGCCGACAGGCCAGATGGCGGGATCGAAGTGGACGACTGCGGCGAGATTTCCATCGCCGTCTCGGCCGTTCTGGACGTCGAGGACCCGGTCGAGGACAACTATATCCTTGAGGTGTCCTCGCCCGGCATCGACCGTCCGCTGACCCGCCTCAAGGACTTTGAGATGTGGAAGGGTTGGGAGGCGCGGATCGAGACGACCGAGCTTGTCGATGGCCGCCGCCGGTTCAAGGGGACGCTGGGCGGGGTCGAGGGCGAGGAAGTGCTGATCCAGATCGAAGAGGCGGGCGAACCCGTGGTGATCGGGTTGCAGTTTGACTGGCTGGCGGATGCCAAGCTGATCCTGACCGACGATCTGATCAGCGAAATGCTGCGCCAGAAAAAGGTGTCCGGTGCCATCGACGAATCACAGTTTGACGAAATCCAAACCTCGGAAAGCGACGAAGACGACGCTGCCGAAACAACCAAACTCTAAGCGGGGATAAGACCATGGCAATCACGTCAGCCAACCAGCTTGAACTTTTGCAGACCGCCGAGGCGGTGGCGCGCGAAAAGATGATCGACCCGGATCTGGTGATCCAGGCGATGGAGGACAGCCTCGCCCGTGCCGCCAAGTCGCGCTACGGCGCCGAGATGGACATCCGCGTGAACATCGACCGCAAGACCGGTCGCGCCACCTTTGCCCGCGTGCGCACCGTGGTCGAAGATGACGCTGTCGAGAATCACCACGCTCAGGTGACGGTCAAACAGGCGGCGTCCTTGCTGACCGACCCCAAGGTTGGCGACGAAATCATTGACGAAGTGCCGCCGGTTGACCTTGGCCGCATCGCCGCGCAATCGGCCAAGCAGGTGATCTTGCAGAAGGTCCGCGAAGCCGAGCGCGACCGTCAGTATGAGGAATTCAAGGACCGCAAGGGCACGATCATCAACGGTCAGGTCAAGCGCGAGGAATACGGCAACATCATCGTCGACATCGGTCGCGGTGAGGCCATCCTGCGCCGCAACGAAAAGATCGGCCGCGAAAGCTATCGCCCGAACGACCGCATCCGCGCCTATATCAAGGACGTGCGCCGCGA
>JANMCI010000424.1:0-2506 GCA_031361245.1 Rhodobacterales bacterium | reverse complement strand
CCGACAAGCGGCAGGGCAAGGGGGTCTTCCGCGCCAAGGACGGCTCGCGCTTTGAGGGCGACTGGGTGGAAGGCCGGATGGAAGGGCAGGGTGTCATGACCTATGCCGACGGCGCGGTCTATCAGGGGGCGTTCAAGGCCGATCAGCCCCAGGGCATCGGCAAGATCACTTATGCCGACAAATCGACCTATGAGGGCGAATGGAAAGCCGGGGTGATCGGCGGCAAGGGCCGGGCGGTCTATGCCAGCGGGCTGATTTATGAGGGCGAGTTTGTCGGGGCCAAGCCCGAGGGCATCGGAAGGATGACCTATCCCGACGGCTATGTCTATCAGGGCCAGTGGAAGGCGGGACAGCGCGAGGGCGAGGGCACCGCGACCTACAAGGACGGCACGGTCTATTCCGGCCAGTTCAAAGCCGGGATCCGCGACGGCAAGGGCAGCCTGACCGCGCCCGACGGGTTCACCTATGTCGGCGACTGGAAGGCCGGGGTCATCGAAGGGCAGGGCATCGCCACCTATCCGGGCGGCGATGTCTATGAGGGGACCTTTGTCGCGGGCAAGCGCGAGGGGCAGGGCAAGCTGACCTACAAGGCCGGACAGTTGAGCGAGGGGGTGTGGAAGAACGGCATCCTGACGGCCCCGACGCCCGCCCCGGAAGCCCCGGCGACGGAGGGCGCCGCTCCGGCCACAGAGGGCACGGCCCCGGCGACGGGCAGCGGCGGGTGAAATGTCGCTTTTGACGACATCGTGTTTTATTTAATGTTCACAATGACTTACCGGTTTCCATTAACCGCGTGGAAAGGTTTGTCGGGCACAGTTTTTCCCTGCGCCACGGGTTCTTACTGCGTCACGGGTTTTCCCTGCGTCACTGGGCCGCGCCGGTCCCGCAACCGCGGCACGGTCCGGGTCTTTGGTCCGGGCAGGTCGGGGTGCTGGCCGCGGGTCTGGCGACATCACGCCGCGGTGGACGCGGTGGCAGGCGCGGTGGCTGGGGCGGTGCGATGATCTATCTGTGTCGTCACGGCCAGACCGTCTTTAATCAGGCGCGGCGGTTTCAGGGTCAGGTGGACAGTCCGCTGACGGCCTTGGGGCGGGCGCAGGCACAGGCGATGGGGCGGACGTTGGCCGGGCTGTTGGCGGGGCAGCCGTTCAAGGTCTGGGCAAGCCCGCTGGGGCGGACGCAGGAGACGCTGGCGCTGATCCTGGCCGAGGCCGGAGCGGCCCCCGTCGTCAGCGATGCCCGGCTGATGGAGGTCAGCATGGGGGCATGGGACGGGTTGGATCAAACCGAGATCGAGGCGGAATATCCCGGCGCGCGCGATGGACTGGCCCCGGGAAGCTGGTTCTTTCACGGCCCTGGCGGCGAGAGATTCGAGGAGTTCGGCGCACGGTTGGCGGCAGTGATGGCCGAGATCGCGGCCGACCCGGTGCCGGTCAAGGTGGTGGTCTCGCATGGGGTGGCGATCCGGGTGATCCGGGGGCAGCATCAGGGACTGGACAGGGCCGCGATGCTGGCGCTGCACACCGCGCAGGACGGGATCTATGCGCTGGCCCCGGCGGGCGCGGTGCGGTTCATTCCCTGTTGACCCCTTGCTTGCGGTCAAAACCTGAACCGCCCCAGGGGTGGGCGGGGCCGGGCGTTGGCGGGCTGGCCGGTTGGGCCGACCGCGCCCTTTCCCGCATCGAGATGTAGATGGCGCAGGAAATCAGGATGGCCACGCCGAGAAAGGTGTAGCGGTCGGGGAAGTCGCCGAAAAACAGCCAGCCCATGATCGTCGAGGTCACCATCTCGGTATAGGCGAGGGGGGCGAGGAGGGACGCCTCGGCATGGTCATAGGCGCGCACGATGCAGTAATGCCCGGCATTGGCGATGGTGGCGAGGGCGAGGAACAGGAGCCAGTCGCTGGGCGCAGGCGTGATCCAGACGAGGGGGACGAGGGCCGAGGCGATGGCCGCGCCCAGAAGATTGGTGTGGAAGGTGGTGATGATCGCCTTTTGCACGCCCGATATCCGCCGGGTCATCAGGAAATAGAGCGCAAGACTGGTGCCCGAGCCCAATGCCAGAGCCGAGCCGGGGTTCAGGCCGCCGAAACCGGGGCGGATGATGATGAGCGTGCCAACGAAGCCCACCGCGACGGCGGCCCAGCGGCGGGGGCCGACATGCTCTTTGAGGACCAGCGGCGACAGGGCGGTGACGACAAGGGGCTGGACGAAGAAGATCGCGAGCGCGTCGGCTATGGGCAGGAATTTGAGCGACCAGAAGAACAGGAACGTGGCGAGGATCAGCAGGCTGGCACGCAGGCCATGGTAAAGCGGGCGACCCGGCAAAAGGCCCCGGATGCCGGTTTGCGGCAGCGCGAAGGGCAGGGTGACGAGGACGCCGAAGGTCAGCCGTGCCCAGACGATCTGAAGCACGGGCATGCCGTTCTGACCCATGATCTTGGCGATGACGTCGATGCCGGGCAAGACGGCCATCGCCACGAGCATCAGGCCGATGCCGATGAGGG
>JANMCI010000333.1:0-5303 GCA_031361245.1 Rhodobacterales bacterium | reverse complement strand
GGCGAGCTGGTGATCCTGGATGTGGCGACGATGGCCGAAGCCAAGACCGCGATCCTTGCCAAGCAGGTGTCCGAGCTGGGCTGGAAGCGCGTCCTGATCATCGACGGCGCGTCCGTGGATGAAAACTTCGCTCTGGCCGCGCGCAACATCGACGGGATCGATGTTCTGCCGACCATGGGTGCTAACGTCTATGACATCCTCAAGCGTGACACTCTGGTGATCACGAAGGCGGGCGTCGAAGCACTGGAGGCCCGTCTTGGCCAGGGGGGCCTGAAATGAGCAAAGCAACCAAGCAAGTGGGCTCGGCCGCAACGCCCGCCCACTACGACCTGATCAAGAAGCCGGTCATCACCGAAAAGGCCACGATGGCGTCCGAACATGGCGCTGTGGTTTTCCAGGTGGCGATGGATGCGACCAAGCCGCAGATCAAGGAAGCCATCGAGGCGATCTTCTCGGTCAAGGTGAAGGCGGTCAACACCACCATCACCAAGGGCAAGGTCAAGAAGTTCCGCGGCCGTACCGGCGAGCGGAGCGACAAGAAGAAGGCCTATGTTACCCTCGAAGAAGGTAACACTATCGACGTCACCACCGGCCTCTGATAGTAAGCCGCGACTCACACGGCCCCGGTTATCCGGGGCCGTGCCTTTTACCCGGGGAGCTTCGGCGCCCTTTAAACCTTGGGTCCTTTGGACCCCCAAAAACGGAAGACAGAAAGCATGGCACTTAAGTCGTATAAGCCGACGACGCCTGGCCAACGCGGGTTGGTTCTGATCGACCGTTCGGAATTGTGGAAAGGCCGTCCCGTCAAGTCCCTCACCGAGGGTCTGATCAAAACGGGTGGCCGGAACAACACCGGACGCATCACGATGTGGCACAAGGGTGGGGGCGCCAAGCGTCTTTACCGTGTCGTCGATTTCAGGCGCACAAAGTTCGATATGCCGGCCGTGGTCGAGCGGATCGAATACGATCCCAACCGCACCGCATTCATCGCCCTGATCAAGTATTCGGACGGCGAGCAAGCCTACATCCTGGCACCGCAGCGCTTGGCCATCGGGGACTCTGTTGTCGCCGGGTCCAAGGTTGACGTGAAGCCGGGCAACGCCATGCCGTTCTCGGGCATGCCGATCGGTGCCATCGTGCACAATGTCGAGCTCAAGGCAGGCAAGGGCGGCCAGTTGGCGCGCGCTGCCGGCACCTATGCTCAATTCGTCGGCCGCGACGGTGGCTATGCTCAGATCCGCCTGTCGTCGGGCGAACTGCGTCTGGTCCGTCAGGAGTGCATGGCCACCATCGGTGCCGTGTCCAACCCCGACAACAGCAACCAGAACTTCGGCAAGGCAGGCCGCATGCGTCACAAGGGCATCCGCCCGACCGTTCGCGGTGTGGCCATGAACCCCATCGACCACCCACATGGTGGTGGTGAGGGCCGGACCTCTGGTGGCCGTCACCCGGTTACACCGTGGGGCAAGGGCACCAAGGGGAACAAGACCCGCAAGGCCAAAGCTTCGGACAAGTTGATTGTCCGGTCGCGTAACGCGAAGAAAGGGCGCTAATCCATGGCACGTTCTATCTGGAAGGGCCCGTTCGTCGACGGTTACCTGTTCACCAAGGCCGAGAAGGCGAAAGCCAGCGGCAAGAACGAGGTGATCAAGATCTGGTCGCGTCGCTCCACCATCCTGCCGCAGTTCGTGGGTCTGACGTTTGCCGTCTACAACGGCAAGAAGCACATCCCGGTTGCAGTCACCGAAGAGATGATCGGCCAGAAGTTCGGTGAATATTCGCCGACGCGGACCTATTACGGTCACGCCGCCGACAAGAAAGCGAAGAGGAAGTAAGCCATGGGTAAGGAAAAGAGCCCCCGCCGCGTGGCCGAGAACGAAGCAATGGCCGTTGCCCGCATGTTGCGGACCTCCGAGCAGAAGCTGAACCTCGTCGCCGGTCTGATCCGCGGCAAGAAGGTGGATCGCGCGCTTGCCGATCTGACCTTTTCGAAGAAGCGCATCGCGGGTGATGTGAAAAAGTGTCTGCAGTCGGCCATCGCCAATGCGGAAAACAACCACAACCTTGACGTCGACAGCCTGATCGTTGCCGAAGCCTGGTGTGGCAAGAACCTTGTGATGAAGCGTGGCCGTCCGCGGGCGCGTGGCCGGTTCGGCAAGATCATGAAGCCGTTCTCGGAGATTACCATCAAGCTGCGCCAAGTCGGGGAGACTGCATAATGGGTCAGAAGGTCAATCCGATCGGCATGCGTCTGCAGGTCAACCGCACCTGGGACAGCCGCTGGTTCGCTGAATCGAAAGACTATGGCAATCTGTTGCTGGAAGACCTGCGCATGCGCGAGTTCATCCACAAGGAAGCCAAGCAGGCCGGCATCAGCAAGGTCATCATCGAGCGCCCGCACAAGAAGTGCCGCGTGACCATTCACGCGGCGCGTCCGGGTGTGATCATCGGCAAAAAGGGCGCGGACATCGAGACGCTGCGCAAGAAGCTGGCCGCGTTCACCAAGTCGGAACTGCACCTCAACATCGTTGAAGTGCGCAAGCCCGAACTGGACGCCCAGCTGGTGGCCGAAAGCATCGCCCAGCAGATGGAACGCCGGGTGTCCTTCCGCCGCGCCATGAAGCGCGGCGTGCAGAACGCCATGCGGATCGGCGCCCTCGGCATACGGGTCAACGTCGCGGGCCGCCTTGGCGGTGCCGAGATCGCCCGGACCGAATGGTACCGTGAAGGCCGCGTGCCGTTGCACACGCTGCGCGCCGACATCGACTATGCGCTGGACGAGGCGCTGACGCCCTATGGCATCATCGGCGTCAAGGTCTGGATCTTCAAAGGTGAAATCCTTGAGCATGATCCGCAAGCGCATGACCGCCGCCAAGCCGAGTCGCAGGAAGGCGCTGCACCGCGCCAGCCGCGTCGCGAACGCGCGTAAGGGAGTAGAACACAATGTTGCAACCGAAACGCACCAAGTTTCGCAAGCAGTTCAAAGGCCGCATTCACGGCGAAGCCAAGGGCGGCTTCCTGTTGAACTTCGGCTCCTTTGGCCTGAAATCCACCGAACCCGAGCGTGTGACCGCGCGGCAGATCGAGGCGGCCCGCCGCGCGAACACCCGCCACATGAAGCGTCAGGGCCGGGTCTGGATCCGGATATTCCCGGACGTCCCGGTCTCTGCCAAGCCCGTCGAAGTGCGGATGGGCAAAGGCAAAGGCTCGACCGACTACTGGGCGGCCAAGGTGAAACCCGGCCGGATCATGTTCGAGATCGACGGCGTGTCCGAGATCATCGCGCGTGAGGCTTTGCGCCTGGGGGCGATGAAGCTGCCGGTCACGACGCGGGTCGTGCAGCGGGAAGACTGGTAAAGACGGGTGCGCGATAAATGCGCACCCTACGAAGCCCCTGCCGGAAACGGTGGGGGCTTTTGCATATAGGAGGCTGATTTGGCCGAAGTATCATCGCTGTTCGTCACCCGTCTATATCGCGCCGAGTTGAAAGAGCTTGGCAAGAAGAAGGTCGACTATGACGAGTTGAAAGCCGCCTGCGAGGCGATTGCCGAGGATGATGAGGCGGGGCAGAAGTGGTGCGAGGACAATGGCTATCCGGGGTATACTTCTTATGCGTCCTTGAATGACTTGCCATGGCGGTTCCCGATCTTTGCCGATCTGGAAAAGGCGCTGGACAAGCATGTGGCGGCGTTCTGCAAGGACCTCGGCTTTGACCTGGGTGACAAGAAGCTGAAATGCGGGTCGTTCTGGATCAATATCCTGCCTGAGGGGGGAATGCATGCCTCGCATATTCATCCGCATTCGGTGATTTCGGGCACCACCTATGTATCGATGCCGAAGGGGGCCTCGGCGCTGAAGCTGGAGGATCCGAGGTTGCCGATGATGATGCACGCGCCGCTGCGGTTGAAGAAGGCGGGGCAGGAGTTGCAGAGCTTTGTCTATGTCAAGCCGGAGGTCGGCGAGGTGCTGCTGTGGGAAAGCTGGCTGCGCCATGAAGTGCCGATGAACATGGCCGAGGAAGAGCGGATATCGGTCAGCTTCAACTATGAATGGGCGTGATTGCACGCGTGAAAATGGGTGTAAGGGGTTGATTCCGTTTTAAAATGATGCGTGCGTGATTTCGCGCACCACGCCGGTGCGCAGATCGGCGGTGACTTGAAAAGGTATAGTTTCTATCCTATATTGCCTCATGGAGTTCGAATTCGACCCCGAAAAGAGCGCCAGCAACAAGGCCAAGCACGGCATCGACTTTGTCGAGGCGCAGGCGCTTTGGCTGGATGATGGGTTGATGGAGGCTCCAGTGCCAATGCAGGAAGAACCGCGCTTTCTGGCCATTGGACGGATCGATGGCAAGGGGTGGACGGCGGTTTGCACGTTTCGGGCTGGAGCCGTGCGGATCATCTCGGTCAGGCGGGCGGGGATAACGGAGGTGATGTTCTATGACGGTCAAGGAAACGATCACGGCGGAGAAGTTTGACGAAATGTTCGACGAGGGCGAGGACATCAGCGCCTATGTGGATTGGTCAAAGGCCCGCCGCCCCAACCTGGAGGCGCGTCGGGTCAATGTGGATTTCCCGGCCTGGATGGTGGACCGCCTTGACAAGGAAGCGCGGCATCTGGGGGTGACGCGGCAATCGGTGATCAAGATGTGGATTGCGGAGCGGTTGAAGTGAGGGAACGATAGATGCAGTATGACCTCGACCTTGCACACAAACGAAGCATCAAGCACCGTGCCGAATTGACGGCGAGTTCCAACTGTGGGTGCTTCTTCTGCTGCAACATTTTCCCGCCGTCCGAGATCGAGGACTGGACGGACGACAACCAAACTGCACTCTGCCCGAAATGCGGAATCGACTCTGTGATTGGTGATGCCTCAGGCTATGTAATTTCTGAGGATTTCTTGGCAAATATGAACGGACGTTGGTTCTAGGCTGCCGACTCTATCTTCCCCCTTGCTCTAACCCCATTCCTCCGCTAAACGACCCCATCCAGCGATTCCGGGTTCCCGGATTCGTCGGTTTCATATTGATCCGCCAGAGCTACGGTGACCCTCGGGGCCGTCTGGCGTCACAGAGAAGGAAAAGGCGCATGCTCGCCAGTGAACTGAAATCGAAGACGCCCGACCAGCTGCGTGACAGCTTGGTTGCGCTGAAAAAGGAAGCGTTCAATCTGCGCTTTCAGGCGGCCACCAACCAGCTGACCAACACCGCCCGCATCAAGGCTGTTCGCCGCGATGCCGCACGGGTGTTGACCGTGCTCAACCAAAAAGCCGCAGAAGCCGCGAAGTAAGGGGACCGCCATGC